>CAJUSS010000010.1:10199-43267 GCA_910588895.1 uncultured Lachnospiraceae bacterium | reverse complement strand
ATCAAGGGCGTGGCCGGCGTGGTCGGATGCTCGAACCTGACCGCCGGGGGCCACGACGTGCTGACCGTGGATCTGGTCAAGGAGCTGATCGCGAAGGATATCATCGTGCTGACCGCAGGATGTTCCTCCGGCGGGATCGAAAACTGCGGCCTGATGACCCCGGAGGCGGCCAAGCTGGCGGGGCCGAAGCTGCGTGCGGTCTGTGAAAAGCTGGGCATACCGCCGGTGCTGAACTTTGGGCCGTGCCTTGCGATCGGACGGCTGGAGATCGTGGCCACGGAGCTGGCGGAAGCCTTGAACGTGGATCTGCCCCAGCTCCCGCTGGTGCTCTCTGCCGCGCAATGGCTGGAGGAGCAGGCTCTGGCAGACGGCTGCTACGGGCTGGCATTAGGATTGCCCCTCCATCTGGGACTGCCGCCCTTTATCACCGGGAGCAAGGTGGCGGTGCAGGTGCTGACAGAGGATATGAAGAAGCTGACCGGAGGCCAGGTGATCATCAACGGCGACGCGAAGGCATCTGCCGACCAGTTAGAGCAGATCATCTTAGAAAAGCGGCTGGGACTGCATATCTAGAAAGGGGTGGTGGATATGAAACGCATCATGATCGATCCGCAGAAATGTGATGGCTGTAAGAACTGTTCCGCCGCCTGTATGCAGGCGCACCGGGCCGGTGCGGGGACGATCTACGACCTGGATCTGACAGATCCGGCCAATGAATCCCGCAACTACATATTGAAGGATGGGAAAGGATCCTATAAGCCGCTGTTCTGCCGCCATTGCGACGATCCGGAATGTGTAAAGTCCTGTATGAGCGGAGCGCTCTATAAAGATCCGGAGAGCGGCCATGTATTTTATGATGAAGAGCGGTGCGGTTCCTGCTTCATGTGTGTGATGAACTGTCCCTTTGGCGTGCTGAAGCCGGACCGGGTGGAGAAGCGCAGGGTGATCAAATGTGATTTCTGCGTGGACGCCGGAGGAGATCCCTCCTGCGTGGCTGCCTGTCCCAAGAAGGCGATCCAGGTAGAGGAGGTGTAGGAGGATGCGATATGTGATCATCGGAGCCGGCGTGGCCGGCGTGGAAGCGGCAAAGGTCATCCGTGCGCAGGACATAGAGGGCCAGATCGTGATGGTCTCTGCGGACACAGATGTCCATTCCCGCTGTATGCTGCACAAGTTCATCGCAGGCGAACGGGATGAAAGAGGATTGGATTTTACAGAAAAAGATTTTTTTGAGCGATATCAGATCCAGTGGATCAAAGGCGTCCGTGCGGCCGGGCTGGATACGGAGAAAAAGCAGGTCCGGCTGGAGGATGGCAGGAGCATCTCCTTTGACAAGCTACTCCTGGCAAACGGCGCGGACAGCTTTATCCCCCCTGTGGGAGAGCTGCGAAAGGCTTCCAATGTATACGGGCTGCGCAACCTGACAGATGCCCAGGCGATCGTAGCAGCGGCAGAGGATGCAAAGAACGTGCTGGTGATCGGATCCGGCCTGGTAGGCCTGGACGCTGCCTATGGCCTCCTGGAGCGGGGTAAAAAGCTGACCGTGGTGGAGATGGCGGACCAGATCCTGCCGGTGCAGCTGGATAAGAACGGCGCAAAGGCGTATCAGGAGCGGTTCGAGCAGGCCGGCGTAAAGTTCGTCCTGGGCCGTAAGGCCTCCGAGGCCGGCTGTGAGGCGGACGGGAAGATCGCGAAGGTCACATTGGACAACGGCGAGTCTCTGCCCTGCGATATGATCATCGTGGCGGCGGGTGTCCGCCCCTCCCTTTCCTGGCTGGAAGGGAGCAAGATCGCCTGCGGCCGCGGGATAGAGGTGGATGCAGGGATGAAGACCTCGGCAGAGGACATCTATGCGGCTGGGGATATCACCGGCCTCTCCGGGATCTGGCCCAATGCAGCCGATCAGGGCCGGATCGCCGGCCGGAACATGTGCGGGGGCCAGGCGGCCTACACTGATACCTATGCCGTCAAGAACACGATCAATTTCTTCGGGCTTGTGACCTTATGTGTAGGGAAGATCCGCCCGGAGGATGGGGATCTGGTCTATGTCCGGGAAGACCAAAAGAAGTATGAACGGGCGATCGTAAAGGATGGAAAGGTGGAGGGGATCCTCCTTCAGGGCGACATCTCCAATTCCGGCTTCTGGCAGTATCTGATCAAAAATAAGATCGATATCAGCAGCATCGAAAAAGATGTCTTTTCCATCAGCTATGCTGATTTTTACCAGATCGGTGAAAAAGGGAAGTACCAGTGGAAGGTCTGATCCGTCTGGAAGGGTTTGACGGGATCGATCTATGATCTGTGCTCACGATACATATCCGGGCGGATATTTTCAGATCACCATTGTATGGACGAAAGGCCAAAGATCGGTTATACTATAGCCATGATCGATCAGGGCTCCATACATGGAGCAGCAAGACAGATGGAGATATCCGGCAGCAGATGACCGGTGCATGTATAAAGATAGCAGGGAGGCATGGATCATGAATGGAAACGACTTAGGATTTGTATACTGGAACCGCAATGTATGCCCACAGTGGGTATCCGGCGACCGTTTTTATAATTGCGACGGCTTTTATCAGGCTATTTCAAGGAGCGGGCTCCATTTGGGCCAGTTCTTCCATCGCACGGTGGAGTTTTGGGTCAACAGCCTGTAAACCCGCGTCAGCGGCGCAGCTACTGGTATCCGGCATACAAGCTATGCAGGTATAGAACGTGCAAGAAGATAAGTGATAAAGACTGCTCCTCACTGAGGGGCAGTTTTTTGTATGCGGATCGGTCATGCCGTTTTTTTGCATCTGTGCTGGTCCGGCTGCGGTCTTTGATGGATCTTTATAAAATTAGCACTCGACTATTGACAGTGCTAACAATATGTGTTATATTACGGATATAACAAAGGAAATACGATACCTGCATAAGGAGGTACACTATATGAACATCAATAAATTTACCCAAAGATCCATAGAAGCGATCCAGTCCTGTGAGAAGCTGGCTTATAGCTATGGGAACCAGCAGTTAGAGCAGGCCCATCTGCTCAGCAGCCTGCTCACCCTAGAGGACAGCCTGATCGGGAAGCTGATCACCAAGATGGGGATCGATGAAGGCCAGTTTGCCCATGAAGTGCTCCAGGCCATCGAGAAGCTGCCCAAGGTCAGCGGTGGTCAGGTCTATATGAGCGCGGATCTAAACAAGGTCCTGATCAATGGCGAGGACGAGGCCAAGGCCATGGGCGACGAGTATGTGTCCGTGGAGCATCTCTTCCTGTCTCTGTTAAAGCAGCCGGACCGGACCATGAAGGATCTGTTCAAGCAGTATAAGATCACCAGGGAACGGTTCCTGCAGGCCCTATCCACCGTCCGGGGGAACCAGCGGGTGGTCAGTGATAACCCGGAGGCGACTTATGACACTCTGGAAAAGTATGGATACGATCTGGTGGAGCGGGCCAAGGAGCAGAAGCTGGACCCGGTCATCGGCCGGGACGGGGAGATCCGGAACGTGGTCCGGATCCTTTCCAGGAAGACGAAGAACAACCCGGTGCTGATCGGTGAGCCCGGCGTGGGCAAGACAGCGGTGGTAGAAGGCTTAGCTCAGCGGATCGTCCGGGGAGACGTGCCGGAGGGACTGAAGGATAAACGCCTCTTTGCCCTGGATATGGGAGCGCTGGTGGCCGGGGCCAAGTACAGGGGCGAGTTCGAGGAGCGGTTAAAGGCAGTCCTGGAGGAAGTGAAAAAGAGCGACGGCCAGATTATCCTGTTCATAGATGAGCTGCACACCATCGTGGGCGCCGGGAAGACCGAAGGCTCCATGGATGCGGGCAATATGTTAAAGCCCATGCTGGCCAGAGGGGAGCTCCACTGTGTGGGCGCTACCACACTGGACGAATACCGGAAATACATCGAGAAGGATGCGGCCCTAGAGCGCCGGTTCCAGCCGGTGATGGTGGATGAGCCTACGGTGGAGGATACGATCTCGATCCTCAGGGGGATCAAGGAGCGGTACGAGGTGTTCCACGGCGTGAAGATCACGGATTCCGCCCTGGTGTCGGCGGCTGTGTTATCCGACCGCTATATCTCCGACCGTTTCCTGCCCGACAAGGCTATCGACCTGGTGGACGAGGCCTGCGCGCTGATCAAGACCGAGCTGGATTCCATGCCCACCGAGCTGGATGAGCTGTCCAGAAAGGTGATGCAGCTGGAGATCGAGGAGGCGGCCTTAAAGAAGGAGACAGATCATCTGAGCCAGGACCGTTTGGCCGATCTACAGAAGGAGCTGGCGGAGCTCCATGAGCAGTTTGCCTCTAAGAAGGCCCAGTGGGAGAATGAAAAGGCGTCTGTGGACCGTTTGTCGAGCCTGCGGGAGGAGATCGAGGCGGTGAACCGGGAGATCCAGGCGGCTCAGCAGAAATACGACCTAGAGCGTGCGGCCCAGCTGCAGTACGGCCGCCTGCCCCAGCTCCAGAAGGAGCTGGCCGAGGAGGAGGAGAAGGTAAGGGGGCAGGATCTTAGCCTGGTGCGGGAGAGCGTGACCGACGATGAGATCGCCCGGATCATCTCCAAGTGGACCGGGATCCCGGTGGCGAAGCTGACGGAGAGCGAGCGGAGCAAGACCCTCCATCTAGATGAGGTCCTCCACAAGCGTGTAGTGGGCCAGGACGAGGGTGTGGAAAAGGTGACGGAAGCGATCATCCGCTCCAAGGCTAAGATCAAGGACCCCACCAAGCCGATCGGATCCTTCTTATTTTTGGGTCCCACCGGTGTGGGCAAGACGGAGCTGGCCAAGGCACTGGCGGAGGCGTTGTTTGACGACGAGGGCAATATGGTCCGTATCGATATGAGCGAGTATATGGAGAAGCATTCCGTGTCCAGGCTGATCGGAGCGCCTCCAGGCTATGTGGGCTATGACGAGGGCGGCCAGCTGACCGAAGCGGTGCGTCGGAAGCCCTATTCCGTGGTGCTCTTCGACGAGGTGGAAAAGGCCCACCCGGATGTGTTCAATGTGCTCTTACAGGTCCTGGACGATGGCCGGATCACGGATTCCCAGGGACGGACCGTGGATCTTAAGAACACCATCCTGATCATGACCTCCAATATCGGTTCCCAATACCTGTTAGAGGGGATCGACCAGGACGGCCAGATCAAGCCGGAGGCAGAAGAGATGGTCATGAACGATCTGCGGGTCCATTTCCGTCCGGAATTTTTGAACCGCTTGGATGAGACCGTGCTCTTCAAGCCATTGACCCGGGAAGATATCGGTGGGATCGTGGATCTGATGATCGCGGACGTGGACAGTCGTCTTTCGGACCGGGAGCTGTCCCTCCGTTTGACGCCGGCGGCAAAAGGATACGCCGCCGATCACGGCTACGACCCGGTTTACGGCGCTCGCCCGCTAAAGCGCTATCTCCAGAAACATGTAGAGACCCTGGCTGCCCGCCTCATCCTAGGAGACGGCGTCCGGGCCGGGGATACCATCACGATCGATGTGGCTCCAGACGGCAACGGACTGACCGCCTATACAGAACATCGATCCGATATAAGCTGACCTATGAGCTGGCTGCAGACCCCTGCGGCCAGCTTTTTGCATGGATCTGCAAAAAAACAAGAGAATCCATTGCGATCTTTCAGGCAATCTATTATAATCGCAGTAAGAGACAGTTTTTTCATATCCTGCAAAAGGAGGGTTTGAGCGATGGTACCGAAGGATCCGGTGATGCTTTTAAGCTATGTGAACACGCAGCTGAGAGATCATTTTTCCAGCCTGGATGAGCTGTGCGCTTCCATGGACTTGGAAAAGGACAGCCTCCTGGCCAAGCTGTCTGCGATCCAATATGCCTATGACGATGAGCAAAACCAGTTTGTGTAAGGCGGATGAGAAATGGCCGTAAGAGAGACGGCACAGGAGAGTCCGATCGAAAGAACAGAAGGAGAGATACGTGCTTCAAAAGATATATATGAACTATCAGGAACTGAGGGAAGACGAGAAAAAGGGATTTACCCTGATGGAGATGATCGTGGTGCTGGTGATCATATCGATCCTGTCGGCGATCGCCATCCCCTCCATGCTGGGCTGGATCGAGGACGCGAAGCAAAAGCAGGTCCTGATCGGAGCCAGGAATGCCTATATGGCGGTGCAGACCGTCATCTTGGAAGAATATGCCCGGGGAGAGCTGGAGACAGAGGACCTGACGAAGGAGCAGATCGAGAAAGCCGGCGAGTATGCGTCCTTTGACGGAGAGATCCTGTCTGGCAGCATCGATCTGGGAAGCGGTGTCATCACCGAGTTTTCCTATGGACAGGGTGAGTACACGGCGACTTATGAGGGAGCAAAGGGCAGGGACGGCCAGGATACCGACGGAGCGGGCTGGACGATCGGACAGAAATAGGCGCACTATGGATGTTTTGATCGTTCTTTCTTTTTTATGTGTGTTGGCAGTTGTGGCGTGGACCGACCACAGGACCATGGAGATCCCGGATATCCTGCCGGCGGCGATCCTCTTTCTTTCTGTGGCGGCCTATCTTACCGGCAGAGAGCCGGATCTTTTTTCACGTTTCATCGGCTTTTTTTCCGTCAGCCTTCCTATGCTGCTCATGACCCTTGCGATCCCTGGCGCCTTTGGCGGCGGCGATATCAAGCTGATGGCAGCCTGCGGCGCCTTTCTGGGGTGGCGGACAGCGCTGGAGACCTCCTTTTTTGCTATCCTGGGCGGAGGGATCTGGGGGATCTGGCTGCTGATCAGCGGGAAGGCGGGGAGGAAGGACCATTTTGCCTTCGGTCCTTTTTTGTGTGCGGGAGCGGTCATCGCCTTTTTTGGGGGAGACCAGATCCTGGGCTGGTATCTGTCTTTACTGCCGTGAACCGGTCGGCAAAAAGCCGCAAAGGATGAAGATCTGCCGCCGGGCACATGGTGGCTTAGCGGGCAGGAGGAAAGGGGGCGTCAGGATGCCCAGATATCGCTATCGTGGAGTGGATCAGAACGGAAAAGGCAGGAAAGGGCAGATGGAAGCGGCAGACGAGGCGGAGCTGTGCAGCTTCCTTCTTGACCAGGGATGTTATCTCACCTGGTCGAGGCAGGTGCAGGAGAAAAAGCGCGGCCGTCCCTTAAGGACGCAGGAGCTCTCCTCCTTTTCCCGGGAGCTGGGGACCATGCTCTGCTCCGGGATCCCTCTGTATCGGGCTTTATCGATCCTTTCTGCGGAGGAGGGGCTAAGGCCGGATATCCGGAGGCTCTACGAGAACTTGCGCAAGCTGGTGGGAGAGGGCTGTTCTCTTCCCCAGGCCATGGAGCAGCAAAAAGGGGTGTTCCCTCCTCTGGCACACCATATGTTCCAGGCGGCGCAGATCGTGGGGGACATGGGGGGGACAGCTCTGCGTTTGGCTGACTATTACAGCCGGGAATATAAGCTGGCTTCCAAGATAAAGAGCGCGCTGCTCTATCCGAAGCTGCTTATGGCGCTCCTGGTGGCGGTGACCGGTTTTCTCATCGGCTTCATCCTGCCGCAGTTCACCTCCTTGTTCAGTTTGATGGAAGAGCTCCCGCTCCCCACCAGGATCTTATATGGCTTATCCGGTCTGGTGACCCGATATTGGTATCTGGCGGCGGCAGGGGCGGCGGCTGGGATCTGGGGGTGGAGGACCGCGAAAAAAGCAAAGCCGATCCGCCGCAGCCTGGACCGGGCAAAGCTTTATATCCCCGCCTTTGGGATGCTCCACAAGACGGTCTGTACAGCCAGGTTCGCCCGGACCCTGCGTTCTCTATACGCTTCTGGGGTCCCCATCGAACGGGCGCTGCGGACTGCCGGGAAGACCATGGAAAATGTATACATAGAAGAGCAGCTTGCGCGAGCGGCGGTCATGGTGGAGAGTGGGAGTACGCTGAGCGAGGCTTTGGAGACGGTGGACGGGTTTTTGCAAAAGCTGGCGGCAGCGGTCAAGGTAGGGGAGGAGGCAGGGAGTCTGGAGACCATGCTCTCCGCTATGGCCGACCATATGGAATACGAGGCAGAGCTGGCGGCAGGGCGGATGATGGCCTATCTGGAGCCTTTGGCGATCATCGTGATGGCGCTGGTGGTAGGCTTTGTGATGATCGGGGTGATGCTGCCGATCTATGGCTCCTACGACGCGATCGAGAGCATGGGTTTTTAAAGGGCTCCATAGCTGCTGTAGGATGATGTGGAGTAGATACAAAAGAGGATGGTGGGAATGAAGACAGTGATCTATTTGTATGACCGGACCGTGCGGGCTGTGGTCGGGGAGGTGGAGAACGGGACCATCACCATCGAAAAGGTCTGTACAGAGGAAGCGCCTCCTTTGTCCATCGTCAATGGACAGGTAACGGACGCAGAGGCCTTTGGATCCTTCTTTAAGGATTTCTGGGAAAAGAACCAGCTTTCGGAGAAAAGTGTCTATCTGGTGGTGGACAGCACCCAGACGGTGATCCGCTTTTTTGATGCGCCGCAGATGTCCCATGAAAAGATGATGCGCTATCTGCCCAAACGATTTATAGGGCTCGAGCGCATGGAGGATCCGGTCTACAGCTATGGTCATCTGGAAAAGAGAAAGGCTGGGGAGGTCAGCCGGATGTACGGGATCGCCATGGAGAGGCGGTTTTTAGAGGAACATATCCGCCGTTTCCAGGAGATGGGGATCCGGCTGGCCTCTGTGGGAACGGCAGCGGTGGCACAGCTTAAGCTCCTATCCCATCTGGAGCGTTTAAAGGATAAGCTCTGTATCGTCCAGCTGCTGGATGGGACCACCCTCTTCAGCGTCCTGTGGGCCTATGGCAGCATGGTCCATTTTACCCGGACCAGGATAAAGGGACGGGGGACCAGCGTGCAGATCGGTGCAGGCTGTGGGGAAGCACTGGATGCGATGCTCCAGTTTGCCAGGTCCCAGCAGATCGGAGGAGAACTCATTGAGGTGTATGTGGGCGGCCTCACGACGAGTGAGCTGGAAAGGTACAGGCTGACAGTCCATCAGCTGGATACGCGGATCCGGCTTTATCCCTTTACGGATGCGCTGGGTGGTTCTTTTCGGTCTTCAAGATCGGCTGAGTCAGGCGGATGGGAGCCCGGAAAGATCGCGGCGGCGGTCGGCGGACTGCTCACTCATCCGGGAAGAGCCGATCTGGTCTTCCAGTATAAGCGGGATCCAAAAACGATGGCCCACCGTAAGGCCATTTTTCGTTTTTATATGCCTTTTCTGTGTGCGGCAGCCATTTTGACAGCTGTGGTGGCGGTCCAGGCGGCATATTGGTTTTATCTGAGCCGTCAGGTGGAGCGCGGCCTGGACCGCATATCTGATCCGCAGGTCCTTACAGGGGTGGCCCGGTATGACAAGCTGACCGAGGAGGATGCCGTCTTGAGGGAGCGTTTGGAGGCCACGGAAAAGATCATAAAAGCTATGGGGACCTATCCGGTGATGAGCACGAAGATCGACCAGGTGGTGGAGCGCTGTGCAAAGGGCCTGGTCACGGCAAGGATCGTCAGCTTTCAGGCAGAGAACGGCATGGTCCTTGTGAGCTGTTCGGCAAAAGATGAGCGTTCGATCCATCAGTTCATCGACCGGCTGGCGGCAGAGGAAGAGAGCTTTTCCGGCATCCGATATACCGGATTTGAATATGTGGAGAGCGGACAGGTCTGGAGGCTTTCTGTAGAATGTTATCTGTGGGCACAGGAAAGGGAGGAGGAGGGGCCGTGAGACTGGAACTGACGGAGCGGGATAAAGCGATGCTGCCTGTCCTGTTGTTCCTTGTGATCATCGCCGCCTATGTGTTCCTGGGGATCTGGCCGCTGCATAAGGCGAACGCCAGGATGCGTGCCCAGCTGGAGAACGTCCGGGCGGATATGGAGGAAAAGCAGCGAAAGCTGGATAGTCTGGCTGTAGTGAGCGCGGAGGATAAGATGCTCCGGGAAAGCCTGAAAAGGATACAAGAGCCGCTCTACCCGATGCTGGAGAGCCAGGAGATCGGAAAGCTGTTGACCGGCATGGCGCTGGAGCATGGGCTTTCGGTCAGGCGTCTGGAGATCCGGATGCCTGATGTGCCATCTAAGCTTGCCGCTTTCGGAGCAGGGAAGGAAAAGGCAGATCTGGCCATGGGTCTGTCTGCGGTGGACAGCGTCTATCACGCCCAGGTGCTGTTGGAGGTGATCGGAACAAAAGAGGGCCAGGATGGGCTTTTAGATGCATTCGCTTATGAGGAGACAGGGATCCGCATCCTCACCATGCGCAGGATCGGGGGCATGGGCATGGAGGAAGAGGATGTGGCTTTGACCGTCCGGGAGGACGAGCCGCTGCCACTGGTGGAAGGCGCTGAAGAGGGAGATGCGCTGGAGTTAAAGCTGGACATCTCCATGTGCCATAAGGATGAGACCGGCCCAGAGCGGCAGAGCAAGGAAGACAGAAAAAGGTAGGCCATAAAGCGCGGACAGAAAAAGAGCGGTCGGGGAAAGAGCAGGCAGAGAAAGGCAGAACGGCCGGATCGAGAAAGGGGGCAGATAGATGGGAACGGAGGAGGAGAGCCGTTATATCCGGATCGGCCAGATCCTAAAGGAGCAGGGCTATGTGACCGATCAGGAGCTTGCAGAGGCATTGGCCTATCAAAAGGCCCATAAGGGGATGCGGCTGGGAAGGGCGCTGGTGGAGCTGGATATGGTCTCGGAGGAACAGATGCTGGATGCTCTGGGGATCCGTTTAGGGCTGGAGCGGGAATATCTTGCCAAGCTTAAGGTGGATCTGGAGGCGGTGGCAAAGCTGCCGGCCAGGCTGGCGGAGCAGTACCAGATGCTCCCGGTCCATATGGAGGCCGGGATCCTGACCGTTTTGACCAACGACCCTCTGGATCTGTACGGGATAGAGGATATCCGTCAGACCACAGGCATGGATGTTGAGCTGCGTCTCTGTGCCGCCGCACCTCTGGCCCAGATGATCCGTTACTATCATTCGGAGATCCGGGCCAAGAGAACGGCTGCGGATGCCAATAGATCCCGGCAGCGGCCCGGGACAGGGAACGGGCAGGTCGTCCGCCTGCTGGACGACCTGCTGCAGCGGGCGCGGAGAAATGATGCCAGTGATATCCATATCGAGCCCTTCTCGGATAAGGTGGTGGTCAGGATGCGGATCGATGGGGTGATGGCGGAGTTCGTCACCTTGGATAAGGCGCTCCATCCGCCGCTGGTCGCCAGGCTAAAGGTTTTGGGCGATATGGATATCGCAGAGCACAGGCTGCCCCAGGACGGACATTTCCAGGTGACGGTCGACGGGGAGGCGGTGAACACCAGGGTGTCGGTGATGCCGGCAGTCTATGGGGAAAAGGCGGTGGTCCGCCTGTTGTCCGCAGACAGCAGGATCGACCAGAAGGATACCTTCGGCATGAGCCCGGAGGACTGCAAGATCCTGCGGCGGATGCTGGAGGCGCCCAATGGCCTGATCTACCTGACCGGCCCCACCGGCTCCGGGAAGACCACTACTTTGTATATGGTGTTAAATGAGCTTGCCAGGCGTCCCGTCAATATCTGTACTATCGAGGATCCGGTGGAGCAGAACCTTTCCAAGATCAGTCAGAGCCAGGTGAACAGCCAGATCGGGCTGACCTTTGAGAAAGGTCTCCGGGCGCTGCTCCGACAGGACCCGGACATCATCATGGTGGGGGAGACCCGAGACAAGGAGACGGCGGCGGTGGCGGTCCGGGCTGCGATCACAGGTCATCTGGTCTTATCGACGCTGCATACCAATGATGCAGTATCCTCGATCGTGCGTCTGGAGGATATGGGAGTGGAGCCTTACCTGGCGTCTGCCTCTCTTGTGGGGATCGTAGCCCAGCGCCTGGTGCGCAAGCTCTGCCCAAGATGCGCCCGCCGGGTAAAGGCCACAGCAGAGGATAAACGAGTGCTGGGAAAAGCGATGGAACAGATCTGCGTCCCCACAGGCTGTCCTTTTTGCAGTGGCACCGGTTATCGGGGCAGGATAGCCATCCATGAGATCTTGACAGTGGACAGCAGGGTCCGGCAGATGATCGCCGACCGGGCTCCGAAGGACGCGATCTTCACCTATGCAGTCCAGGAGCAGAAGATGCGGACTCTGCGGAAATGCGGAGCCGGTCTGGTGGAGCAAGGGATCACCTCGGTGGAGGAGCTTAGAAAGGCGGTATATCACGATGGATGGGAGATGGAAGAGCCGGTGCCTTGAGCGGTCCGAGAAGGGCTTTACTTTGGTGGAGATGATCGTGGCTTTGGCGCTCATGGCCCTTCTGCTGACCTGGGCGGGGGTGAACGGTCTCCGCTATCATCGATATGCCCAGTGGAGAAAGCAGGAGGAATATGCCCGGTCGATCTATCTGGCAGTCCAGTCTGAGCTGATGGAACGCGCTGGTGAGGGTCGGCTCTCCCAGCTGGAGGGGGTGTTCACACCGGAGGATGCCTTAGATCTTAGCGGGCTCATCGGGGCAGATGGACAGGAGCTGACAGAAGAGGTGGTGTGGCCTTCAAAGGAGGGGACGATCTATGTCCTGGAGGCTCCGATGGGCAGCTTGGCGAGGGGGCGCCCGGGCTTAGCTTTGGACGATCTTCCGGAGCGCGATGTGGGAGCCAGTATAGAAGAAAAAGAAAGCCGAAAGCTGCAGGCATTGTACGATCTCCTCAGTCCCTATATAGCAGACAAGAGCATCCTTCTGGAGGGCTCGATCCGCATCGAGCTGGATCCTTCTGCGGGGCTGGTCTATGGGGTCTTTTACAGCAGCTGCCATCCCGGCGGTTTTTCCTGCGGCCAGGATGGCGGTGTCTTAAATCCTGCTCAAGGCAGCGAGAAGGGAGATATCACGGACCGCCGGACCCAGGCCAGGCAAGAGCAGATGATCGGATACTATGGAGTGGATACCTTGTCCGGGACCGTAGATGGCAGAGCGGAAAAGCCGGCGATCCAGAGGATCGGACTGGGGACGGGGGATGGCGCGGACAGCGGCGCCGGAAAGGGGGATATCCTCCTGCATTGGCAGATGGAGGCGGAGGATATGGCTGCCTGGAAGGACTTGACCTACGAAGTGAGGATCTACGGCCGCTTTCGGGAGGATGCCGCTATTTTTGGAGACGAGGCAGAGGACGGCAGCAGACAGGAGACCGAGCAGGAGATCTGCACCATCCTTTTAGATTCAGAGCTTTTTTCGGAGGGCAGGGACGCAGGTTATCCGGGGGTCCCCAGCCGTCTGGCCAGTCTGGTCCCGGAAGACGGATATCAGGTGATGCAGGCGGTCGTCCGTCAGGACGGGGAGGAGCGATGGTATTGTTTCCCGGTCATGCTGGACGAGGCCGGTTGTCAGATCTTCCTGGTGCTGGACCGACAGGATACGTTCCTTGGGGAGGCCGAGACAGTGGAAGAGGATCTGGACAGCAGTGACCGGGGGCCTGCCAGCGGGAGCGACAGTGCCTATGCCGATAAGATGGGCGGCGACCCTGTTGGCAGAGCGGATAGCCGGGCAGGTCGGGCACAGAGCGGCGGGACCTATGGGCTTGCGGGATGGAGCGCGGACGTTCTGCCCTGGTTTTCTCTTCGGGAGCAGGTGGAGGGTGCCGGATGGGCACTAGACCAGCTGGAGGGCGTAAGCTGTACGGTGGCAGGCTATGGGGCCGACTATGTGGATACACGGATGAAGGAGAGCAACTGGCAGCCTCTGGACCTGGCAGAGGAAGAGAGCGGAATGCAGGAGGAAGAGGACGGCGGATCGGCGGAGGAAGAGGACAGAGAGGAAGAGGATGAGGGCGATAGGAAAGAGAGGATGGGATGAGAGCGGCCGGGACAGGAAAGGGCGTCCGGTCTGTGCCCGGTGTCTGACCGATAAAGCCGGTTCGTCACTGCTCTTGGTCGTTTGTATCATGATGGCGGTCGTGGCCTTGAGCCTGTCCATCCTGTTAGCGGTGGGCTCCCTGCTTGCCGCGGCCAGGAGGGTATCTTCCGGAGAACAATGCCGTATCATGGCAAGCTCGATCGGAGAGGTCCTGGATGCGGAGCTGGTGGATCGGCCTTATGAGGAAGCCCCCTCAGGCAGGATCTGGGGAGATGGATTGTGGGAGTACGTAGGCGCTCTTGTCTGCAGCAGAGATCAAAGCTGGATGGACTATGATCCGGAAGGCGGATCGGGGCACGCCCTTTCTGCGGTCAAACGCAGCTTTTTGGTGGAAGATGACAGCTGGCCCAAGGAGGCGGGGACCGTCCGGCTCGATCTGTACTGGGAAAAGGGACAGAAAGAAGCCTGGGACGGAAAAGAGGACTGGGAGGCGTATTTTTGCCGCACGGAGATCGATCTGCATGTGGAGATCACCTGCGCGCTCGGGGATAGCGCCTGTACCATCCGGCGGATCTACCAAAAGGTCAACAGCAAAGATGGAGAGGCCTGGAAATGGTCCAGGATCGTGGAAAGGGAGTGAGGGCGGTATGCAGATGAGAGCTGGAAAGAGCCAGACAGATGCCGCAGTGGAGAAGAGGATCCTGAAGGAGAGCACGGCAGTCGAAAGGAGGCGGGGAAATACCATGGTAGAGGTCATCGCCAGCTTTGCGATCCTGGTGATGATGGCGGCGCTCTTTGCCAATGTCTTCATGAACGGCAGCCGTGTGGTGGACCGGACGGTCCGGCTCATAGAAGAAAAGGAAGCTCTTTATGAGGCCTATCATCTGGGGGAAGGGATGCAGGCAGAGCCTGCAGGCGGCGGAGCCGTCCGTTTTGTGCCGGTTGGAGGAGACAGCCCGGAGGATGGGTTTATCTTAGATGGGATGGAGGTCTATGCCCATACCAGTACAGAAGGCTTGGCGGGGACCGTTTATGATGTGGGGCCAGAAGGGGAATAGTGCGGATCGCTCATGATGGATCTTTTTTAAGAAGTTTAAGGATAAGTGGGGGAGCCGGAAAGGGCGACAGGCATATGGAGGAGCGGCATGGGACATAAGAAAATGTTCTCGGCGAAAAAGAACAAAAATAAAAACGGATATACCCTGGTGGAAGCGATCGCCAGCCTGGCGCTGACCGCCGTGCTGCTGGCTGCAGCTACGATCCTCCTGACCCAGAGCCTGCGCCTCCACCAGCGGCTAAGGACGGCATCCGATGCGCTCATGGTCAGTGAGATCATCCTGGACAAGGTGACAGGTGAGATCGCCGGGGCGAAGAACAATAGGCATGAAGGCAGCACGGTGATCGTTTCCTCTGAAGGCAGTCTGGGTACGCCCTCGGTCACGCTGACCACAAGAGCGGACAGGCGGGTGGAGATCACATCGGACCAGACCGAGGAGGGCGCGGGCCTTGTGCTGCTTTATCCGCCCACAAAGGCAGATCCCGAAGAGACCTTTTGGACCCTTGATGAAAAGCTGTACCTGGGGTATGGGATCGATGGGCTGGAGTTCGAGCTGCTGGACAAGGCGGACGGGAGCCGTACCAACGTGATCCGGGTCAGTTTGAGGATCCGCAACAAAAAGACCGGCCTCACATATGCGAGGAGCCGGTCTGTGGCCTGCAGTTATTTTGTGACAGAGGAGGATATCCTGCGTATCCGGACGGAATGACCCTGCACGGCCGGCAGGTCAGCGGACCCGCCCGATCTTATTTAAGGGCCAGTAGCGGACCATCACCTTGGCGATGATCTTTTCTTTTTTTACGAAGGTGTTCTCCCAATAACGGGCGTCGTAAGAATGATTTCGATTATCCCCCATCATGAAATAGCATCCTTCTGGTACTTCAAAATGCATTGCCGGCTCTGATCCCATTTTTTCTTTTAAATATGGTTCTTCTAAAGGTGTTTCTGAGCCATTGATGTAAACTTGGCCGTTGATGATATCTACAGTCTCTCCAGGAAGGCCGATCACCCGTTTTACATAATAGACCGGTTTTGTGTCAGGCGGGTTATCCGGAAAATGGAAGATGATGATATCTCCACGGTTAGGATCTGAAAAAAGGTAGGTGAGCCGGGAGCCGATCACCCGGTCATCGGTCATGATGGTGTTTTCCATAGAGCCGCTGGGGACCTTGCTGTTCGCGATGATGAAGGTGTTCAAGACAAAGGCGATACAGGCAGCGGTCAGCAGGATCTGGATCCAGCTCAAGATCTCCGCTTTCAGGGTGCCGGGAGGCAGCACCTTCTTTTTTCTGGACCGGCCTTCGGTGGTCTGCGGTGCGGCCTCTGTATCTCCATATGGGATATCTGTGTTGTTCTTTTCATTGTCCATATGCATTCCCCGATCCTTTCTTTTGATCGTTTTCGGATCTATCAAGAAAGAGTATATTTTAGTTTTGCCGTTTCTGCAAGGGATTTTTGGACTTCTTAAGAAAAAATCTCGCAAGATGGAAGATATATCCAGGGAACTTGTGGGAAAAAGACTGGAAATGATCGGCGAAAAGAGGTAAGATAGAGATAAAGAATATTTGGAGGCTCCTACATGAAAGATAAGAAGATCCTGAGCAGCATCATCCTTTTGGCGTCCGCATTGGCGCTGCAGCTTGCGGCCCGCTGTATCTCTGGCTTTGGAGAGTGGTATGGGAGACGGGTATATCCGCTCCTGGTCCGATCTTTCGGCCTGTTTTTCGGCCGTCTTCCCTTTTCGGTATCGGAATGGGGGCTTTATCTCCTCCTTCTTGCCGCTCTGTGGTACAAGATCGCCTGGATCTTCAGGTGCGTCCGCCGGGAGGAGACCTGGAGGCGGTGCCTGAAGGATCTGGCCGGGACATCGCTGCTTGCCGCAGCGCTCCTGGTCTGCGTCTACACGGTAAACTGCGGGGTAAATTATTATCGTCAGCCCTTCTCGTCCTACTTAGATCTGGAGATCCGGGAGTCCTCTGTGGAGGAGTTAGAGCAGCTCTGTGCCTTCCTGGCGGAGCAGGTGCAGGAGACCAGCCAGGAGCTTAAGGACAGGCAGGGGACCATCCAGCCGGACGGGGCGGCGCGGGCCGGCTTCCCGCAGCAGGCCAGGGCGGATATGGCAGCCCTCGGGCAGCGCTATCCCCAGCTTTCCGGCTATTACCCTCTCCCGAAGCCGGTGGCCCTTTCCCAGATCCTTTCCGTCCAGTCCTTATCCGGTGTGTATTCTCCCTTTACGATCGAGGCAAACTATAACGATGATATGACCGCTTACAATATCCCCCACACCGCATGCCATGAGCTTTCCCACCTAAAAGGGTTCATGCGGGAGGAGGAAGCGAATTTTATCGGCTACCTGGCTTGTATAGGATCGGAGTCTGCCTATTCCCGGTACAGCGGGTATCTGTCTGGGTTCATCTATGCGGACAACGCGCTGTACCGCCAAGATCCGGAGCGGGCCGCTCAGCTGCAGGCCGGATTGCCCCAGGAGGTGCGACAGGATATGCAGGCGAACAATGCGTTCTGGAAGCGGTATGAAGGGCGGGTGTCGGAAGCGGCCACCCGGGTGAACGATACTTATCTGAAAGTGAACAGCCAGGCGGAGGGCGTGAAGAGCTATGGCAGGGTGGTGGATCTTATGCTGGCCTATCACCGCCGGGAGCCGGGAACGTGACGACCGCCGCAGAAAATGGGGGATCGGTCGGATCGCGGCGGCATAAAAGACAAAAATGTGGAAGGATCTGACAAAAAGTCGAAAAAATGAGGGTAGAAACGGGAAAATAAGTAAGAAATACATTGCCGATCTTTCGAAAAAATGGTAAGATAGTGACAAAGATAAAGGGAGAGAAGGGGGCACTTTTATGGACAAAAAATTATACGATCTATTAGACTGGGCAGCGATCGAAGAGCTGATCTATTCGGAATCATCGGACCCCCATCGGATGCTGGGACCACATATGACAGAGGACGGGCTCCTTATCCAGGCGCTGCTCCCGACGGCAAAGTCCGTAACGGTAAAGCTGGCGGATGGGAAACAGTATCCGATGGAGGATGTGGATCCGGCTGGTCCTTACCGGGGTTTTTTTGCAGCACTGCTCCCGAAACGGGCGTCAAAGGACTATGTCTATCAGATCGTCTACCAGGATGATGTCACGGAGGAAGTGCGCGATCCCTATGCGTTCAAACCTCAGATCACGGACAGCGATCAGAAGAAGTTCCAGTCAGGCATCCACTATCGGATCTATGAGAAGCTAGGCGCTCATCCGATGAAGCTAGAGGGTGTGGAGGGCGTGTATTTTGCTGTGTGGGCGCCCTGCGCCATGCGGGTCAGCGTGGTGGGTGACTTCAATATCTGGGACGGACGCCGCCATCAGATGCGCAAGCTGGGCGAGTCCGGCATCTTTGAGCTGTTCATCCCGGGGCTCAAGGAAGGGGCGGTCTACAAGTACGAGGTCAAGACCATGAAGGGCGAACCTATGATGAAGACGGACCCCTATGGCAACTACTGCGAGCTGCGGCCGAACAATGCCTCGATCGTCTGGGATCTGGATCAGTTCCAGTGGGAGGATAAGGCGTGGATGGAGGCCAGGGCGAAGTCCGATACGAAGGATAAGCCGGTCAATATCTATGAGGTCCACTTAGGATCCTGGATCCGCAAGAGCATCTCGGTCAATGAGGATGGGACGGAGATCGTCGGATCCGAATTTTATAATTACCGGGAGATCGCGGTCAAGCTGGCAGAGTATGTGAAGCAGATGGGTTACACCCATATCGAGCTGCTCCCGGTCATGGAGCACCCGCTGGACGCTTCCTGGGGCTATCAGGTGACCGGTTATTATGCGCCTACCAGCCGTTACGGAACGCCGGATGACCTGATGTATTTTATGGACTATATGCACCGGCAGGGGATCGGAGTGATCTTAGACTGGGTGCCGGCCCATTTCCCAAGAGATCTGAACGGATTGGCCTGCTTTGACGGGAGCTGCGTATATGAGCACGCGGATCCCCGCCAGGGAGCCCATCCTCATTGGGGGACCCTGATCTATAATTACGGGCGCCCCGGTGTAAGCAATTTCCTGATCGCCAATGCGCTCTTCTGGGTGGATAAGTTCCATGCGGACGGGATCCGCATGGATGCGGTGGCTTCCATGCTCTATCTGGATTACGGCAAGAATGACGGCGAGTGGGTGGCCAATATGTACGGGGGCCACGAGAACCTGGAGGCCGTAGAATTCTTAAAGCACTTAAGCTCCGTTTTCAAGGGCCGGAAGGACGGCGCTGTCCTGATCGCGGAGGAATCCACTGCGTGGCCCCAGATCACCGGCGATGTGAAGGACGGCGGCCTTGGCTTTGATTATAAGTGGAACATGGGATGGATGAACGACTTCCTGAACTACATGAAGTGCGACCCCTATTTCCGGAAGAACAACTATGGTGCATTGACCTTCAGCATGCTGTATGCCTACAGCGAGGATTTCATCCTGGTGTTCTCCCATGATGAGGTGGTCCACGGAAAGGCATCTCTCCTGGGAAAGATGCCTGGAGAGACCTTGGAAGATAAGGCCAGGAACCTGCGGACAGCTTACGGCTACTATATGGGCCATCCGGGCAAGAAGCTCCTCTTCATGGGCCAGGAGTTCGGCCAGGTCCATGAGTGGAACGAGAACGCCAGTCTGGATTGGGATATCCTCCAGTTCCCGCTGCACAAGCAGATCCAGGATTATGTGCGGATCCTGAACGCGTTCTATAAAGAGCATCCGGCGATGTATGCGGAAGATTATTATCCAGAGGGCTTCCAGTGGATCAACTGCACATATCATGAACAGAGCCTGGTGATGTTCGTGCGCCAGACCAAGAAGCCGGAGGAGACCCTGCTCTTTGTCTGCAACTTCGACAATGTGGAGCATGAGAGTTTTCGGGTCGGTGTTCCCTTCTACGGGAAGTATAAAGAGATCCTGAGCAGCCAGGATGTGCAGTTTGGCGGGGACGGCGCAGGGAACCCCAGAGCCAAGACCGCTAAGGCAGTCGAGTGGGATGGGAGGGACTATTCCATCGATATCCATATCCCGGCTATGAGCGTATCGATCTTCTCCTGCACGCCGATGAAGGAGGAGAAGCCGAAGAAAGCGGCAGCTAAGGCAGCGCCGGAAAAGGCGGCTGCCAAGACCGCTGCGAAGGAGACCGCGGAAAAGAAGACCACCGATCAAAAGACGGTCGAGAAAAAGCCGATAGAAAAGAAGCCGGCAGAGAAGAAGGCTGCAAAAGCGCCTAAGGAAGAAAAGAAGAAGGAGGCCAAGGCCGAGACCACAAAGCGCAGCACGAAAAAGAGCGGAAAGAGATAAGGCAAAAAAATGGACTGCCGCAAAAAGCGGCAGTCCATTTTTGGAAAACGTGCTGTTTTCTGGGTCGTAACATCGGAAGCCTCGGTCAAAAGCCGCAGGTCATGGGCCTGACAGATGCATCCGTCAGTTCAGCTTCCAGATGTCCCGGTCATACTCCGCGATCGTCCGGTCGGAGGAGAAGAAGCCGGCCTGGCTGATGTTCTTCAACATCTTTCTCGCCCAGGCGGTCCGGTCAGGATAGTCCCTGATCGCCTGATCCTTGGTCTTTACATAATCCTTAAAGTCCGGGAAGGTCATGAACCAGTCCTTGTTCAGGAATTCTTTGTAAAGCCGCTCTAAGTGTTCCTTGGAGCCGATGGAGAGCATCTTCTCGCTGACGATGAAGTCCACAGCCGCTTTGAGCTCCGGATCCTTCTCGTAATACGCGATGGACTTATAGGACCCTTCCGCATAGCGCTGGATCACCGTGTCGCTGGATTCGCCGAAGATGTAGATGTTCTCATCGCCCACCAGGTCGTGGATCTCCACATTTGCCCCGTCGTCCGTACCTAAGGTGACGGCGCCGTTCAGCATGAACTTCATGTTCCCTGTCCCGCTGGCTTCCTTGGAGGCCAGGGAGATCTGCTCGGAGATATCGCAGGCCGGGATCAGCTTTTCTGCAAGGGTCACGTTATAGTTCTCCACCATCACCACCCGCAGCCAGGGGCTTACCTCCGGATCCTTCGTGGTCAGATCCTGCAGGCAGAGGAGCAGATGGATGATATCCTTGGCGATGGTATAGGCGGGAGCGGCCTTTGCACCGAAGATCGCGGTAACAGGGGCAGAGGGCAGCTTTCCATTTTTGATGTTTAAGTACTGATGGATCAGATAAAGGGCGTTGAGCTGCTGCCGCTTGTATTCATGGAGACGCTTGATCTGGATGTCAAAGATCGAAGCGCTGTCCAGATGGATCTGCTGGGTATCCTCCAGGTACTGGGCCAAGGCTGCTTTGTTTTCCTCCTTGATCTGCAAGAGCGCATCCAGCACCTTGGGATCGTCCTTATACTGCCATAGCTTTTCCAGTTCCATGGCATCCTTTTTATAGCCGTCTCCGATCAGGGAGCCGATCAGGGAAGCCAGCTTTGGGTTGCAGTGCAGCAGCCAGCGGCGGAAGGTGATGCCGTTGGTCTTGTTGGAGAACTTCTCCGGGTAGAGCTTATAAAAGTTGTGGAGCTCCGTGTTCTTTAAGATCTCCGTGTGCAGGGCGGCTACGCCGTTCACAGCGGATCCATAATGGATATCGATGTGGGCCATGTGGACGGTATCGTTGCGGTCGATGATGGCCACGGACTCATCGGGGTATCTCCGGCGGACCTTATCGTCCAGGACCTCGATGATCGGCACCAGCTGTGGGACACATTTTTTCAGGTAGGCGATCGGCCATTTCTCCAGAGCCTCGGACAGGATGGTGTGGTTCGTATAGGCGCAGGTCCTGGACACCACATCGATCGCGTCGTCCATGTCCATGCCCCGTTCCATCAGCAGGCGGATCAGTTCCGGGATCACCATGGTGGGGTGGGTGTCGTTGATCTGGATCACGGCGTAGTCCGGCAGGTCGTAGAGGGTGCAGCCCTTTGCCGTGCACTCGTCTAAGATCAGCCGTGCGGCGTTGCTGACCATAAAATACTGCTGGTAGATGCGCAGCTGATGGCCGGCCTCGTCGCTGTCGTCCGGATACAGGAATAAGGTCAGGTTCTTCGGGATATCCTCTTTATCAAAGGTGATGTGGTCTGCCTCCACCAGGCTCTCATCGACGCTCTCCACGTCGAACAGATGGAGCGTATTGGTCCTGTTCTCGTAGCCGGTCACCGCGATGTCATAAAGGCGAGAGGTCAGGGTAAAGCCCTTGAAGGGGATCTGGTAGGATACGTCGGTCTTTTTGAGCCAGGAGGGATCTTCGATCCAGGGATTAGGTGTTTCCTGCTGGAGATGGTCCTTGAACACCTGTTTGAACAGGCCGAAATGATAGTTTAAGCCGATGCCGTCCCCGTTCAGGCCTAAAGTGGCGATCGAATCCAGAAAACAGGCGGCCAGCCGTCCTAAACCGCCATTTCCCAGAGATGGCTCCGGCTCCACCTCTTCCACCTCGCTCAGCTGCTTGCCGTGGGAGGCAAGGAGTCCCTTTACCTCATCATAGATCCCTAAGTTGATCAGATCGTTGGATAAGAGCTTGCCGATCAGAAACTCGGCGGAGATGTAGTACAGTTTCTTTTTGCCCTCTGCGGATACCTTTTTCTGGGCCATGGACTGGACCAGGAAGAGAAGGCTTGTATAAAGTTCCTCATTGCTGCAGAGGCTCAAGTCTTTTTTACAGTATGCCTGTAACCTTGCTTCTAAAGTCTGTTCCATTGTAAAGACTCCTTTCGATAGAACGTTCTGAGATTTACCCCCTTTATAATGCCCATTTCATGCCCGGCTGTCAAGGGTATCTGCGATTTTTCTACCTGTTCCAGACATTTTTGTCACTTTTTACAGGGACCGGGCAAAGTGCCGGCACGGATACGGAACGTAACGGCAACAAAAAATGCAGGCCGAAAATATTGCGGGAAGGTAGATGTCATGCTATACTTTTTACTAAAATGGGCTGACCGATGGATGTGCGGTCGTGTCCGTACAGATCATTGAAAAGGAGGATCAGCCGATGAGAGAGTGTGGGATGCTGCTGCCGGTCTCAAGCCTGCCGTCACCCTACGGGATCGGGGCATTTTCGAAGGAGGCCTATGCGTTTGTAGATAAGCTGCAGGAGGCGGGGCAGCGATACTGGCAGATCTTGCCGCTGGGGCCGACCGGCTATGGGGATTCCCCATACCAGTCTTTTTCCGCCTTTGCCGGAAACCCCTATTTTATCGACCTGGATGCACTGGCAGAGGAAGGACTCTTGACAAGAGCAGAATGCAGAGAGGCCGATCCGGGAGAAGGAGCGCGCTATATCGCCTATGATAAGCTGTATGCGCTCCGCTTCCCGGTCCTTAAGAAGGCTTTTGGCCGCTGGCTGGGAAAACTGGGACGGAAAAAGGCAGAGGCTCTCCTTAGAGACTGTCTGTTATCGGAGACAAGAGAATATTGCCTTTATATGGCTTTAAAGGGACATTTTAAGAACAAGCCATGGACGGAGTGGGAGGCGGACATCAAGCTGTGCTGTCTCCAAGCCATGAGCCGGTATCAGGAAAGCTTGTGGGAGGAGATCTTATTTTACGGGTTCCAGCAATATAAGTTCCAGGAGCAATGGGTCGCGCTGAAAGAGTATGCCAATGAGCGGCAGATCAAGATCATCGGCGATATCCCGATCTATGTGGCCGCTGACGGAGCAGATGCCTGGGCCCATCCGGAGCTGTTCCAGTTTGATAAAAAGAACCTGCCTTCGGCTGTGGCAGGTTGCCCGCCGGACTATTTTTCGGCTACCGGCCAGCTGTGGGGGAATCCCTTATATCGCTGGGACTATCACAGGAAGACCGGCTATGCCTGGTGGCTGGAGCGGATGGAGTACAGCTTCCGCCTGTATGATGTGGTCAGGGTAGATCATTTCCGCGGCTTTGACGAGTACTATTCGATCCCATACGGTCATAAGACTGCAGAGCATGGACATTGGGAAAAGGGACCTGGCATGGAACTCTTTCATAAGATGGAAGAGCACTTTAAGACCCGGCAGCTCCCGATCATCGCGGAAGACCTGGGCCTTTTGACCCCCAGTGTGCTGGAGCTTTTGGAGGCTTCAGGATTCCCGGGCATGAAGGTGCTGGCCTTTGCCTTTGACCATGAAGGCGGCAGCGCATACCTGCCCCACAACCATGTGAAAAACTGTGTGATCTATACCGGCACCCACGACAATGATACCTTGGCCGGATGGCTGGATGCCATGCCGGAGGCGGACAAGCAGTTCGCGCTGCAGTACATCAAGGGGGAAGAGGAGGGCACGCTTAAGACCTGGGATATCATCCGCTTGGCGCTGGCCAGTGTGGCGGATCTGGCGGTGATCCCGGTCCAGGACTACCTGGGGCTGGGGAGAGAGGCGAGGATCAACGAGCCCTCCACCTTGGGGGATAACTGGAAATGGCGTCTGCTCCCCGGTGAGCTGGACAAGGCGCTGTGCCGGAAGATCCGCAAGATGGTGCATCTGTACGGAAGGGATGGCGGAGCCTGCCCGCAGACCGAAGCGGAGAAGCCATAAAAAGATAGAGAAAAGCGCAAAGACCCTGCCGCGAGCACGGCACTCGGTCTATCGCGCACAGAAAGAGACATCCCACAGGATAGACGGTCGTCATAAAAGATAGGCGTCTACTCTGTGGGATGTTTTTTATGCGCTCTCTGGAGCGGCCTTTTACCGCTCGCGGAAACGTCTTTTATACCTGCATGGTCTATGGAGTGGTGGTGTCGATGTAGATGCTGACTTGGCTGTCCTGCCCTGCTGCTGTGGATGGCTGAGGGGCGGTGGTTTGGGACTGCACGTCAAAAGCCGCTGACAAAGGATCTGCAGGATCTGCGGCCGCCTTGGTCTCTTCCGTCTGCTGTACATCGATCACCGCTGCACTTGTCCCGTCCTGCGCTCCGGCCTTAGAAGGATCGCCCTCCGACATCTCATATCCGGCCAGAGTGGGGTCTATGGGCATGCCGTTAGGATCCAAGACCTCCATGTGGGTGTTAAAGGTAGCCTGCATGGCATTTCCGGCCAGATCATTGGCATGGACGATGAGGGACCCTTCGTTCATGTCAAAGGTAAAGGTCCCGGTCTGCTTGTCGATGGACGTGGGAGAGAGGGTAGCGCCGGAAGGTGTGGTGGCGTGGACTGACTGATGGTCAAGCCCGGCCTGGCTGTCCTCCAGGGTCAGGGTCAGGACGCCCTCCTCGATCGAATACGCATCCCCCAGCATCGGGCCCACATCATCCAGGATGTTGACGTGCTCATAACGGGTATCCGTCATGCCGTTGATGCAGGTGGCATTGATCTCGATCACCCCGTTCTGGACGATCTGCGCTGTATACTGCCCCTTTTCTCCTCCCTCCAGTTCCAGGGGGACACCCTCCTGGGTGGAAGAAAACTCCTTGAGAGGAAGGAGGCACTTGATCGTCACGGTGGCGACGGTGGTCCGGTAGTCCTTTGTGTCCGCTATCCGTATAGTGATGGACGGCTTTGCCGCGACCAATAAGAACAGTATGCTGTTCACGACCACAAAGGGAAGACAGTAAAATAGCAGTATATCCATCCATTCACTGCGCTTTTTCGGGTGCTTTGTACGCCGTCCGCTGTCATGGGCGCCAGAGCGGCGGCTCTCGCGGGGGTCACGTTCGTATATCCTCTCCATAAGCTGTATCTCCATTCGGTTTAAAACAAAAAAGTAACTATAGCATAGCAGAAAACTACCGATCTTACAAGTTTATCTTCTATATTTTGCCCTGGTATGTTATGATAAGATGACAGGTCAGGTCATCTGAGCGGTTACAGGTATAGAGGACAGAGTACAGGGGATCGGTGCGCGGATAGCGGCGCAGTGGTATGGAGGAGCGGATATGATCGTGAAAAAGGCGGTGGCATTTGCAAGAGAAGCGCATAAAGGGGCGGTACGGAAAGGAACGAACATCCCGTATATCGTCCATCCCATGGAGACGGCTGTGATCGTGGCGTCTATGACGAAGGACCCCGAGATGATCGCGGCGGCGCTCCTCCATGATGTGGTGGAGGATGCGGGGGTGACGAAGGAGCAGCTTAAAGAGGCGTTCGGCCAGCGGGTGACCGCTCTGGTGATGGCGGAGACGGAGGATAAGACCAGATCCTGGCTGGAGAGGAAGTCTGCCACCATCGAGCATCTAAAGCACGCTTCCCGGGAAGAGAAGATCTTGGTCCTGGGGGATAAGCTGAGCAATATCCGCAGCACCTCCAAGGACTACCTGCTGGAGGGGGAGCGCTTTTGGGAGCGGTTCAATGAGAAGCGGAAGGAGCTCCACTGCCTCTACTACGAAGGTGTGGGACGGGAGCTTGCGGAGCTGGAGGGATATCCGGCTTATCAGGAATACAAGACACTCTGCCAGCTGGTATTCCACGGCCAAGATCTTTTCCTGTGAAGCGATCTTCTGCAAATCTAACAAATGGACAGTTTTTTGCGGCATCTCCATCTGGAAAGAAGACTGAAAACAGATACAATAGGGTCATAGCACCACATCATATCGTCTATAGATCCAGGAGGGATAAAATGGGAATCGTATTTAATGAAAAGACAGGGGAATTTCACCTTTATAATGACAGGATCAGCTATCTGATGCGGATCCTGCGCAATGGCCAGTTGGGCCAGCTGTATCTCGGGAGGAGGATCCCGCAGCGGGAGGATCACGGCTATCTGCTGGAAAATCGATATCGTCCTGTGAGCGCCTATGTGTTCGACGATGAGTATTCGTTTACGCTGGAGCATTTAAAGCAGGAATACCCGGCTTATGGGACCACGGATTTCCGCATGCCCGCATTGGAGATCTGTCAGCCGGACGGCAGCCGGATCACGGACTTTCGGTATGTCTCCCATGAGATCAGCAAGGGAAAGCCGGCTTTAGACGGGCTTCCGGCCACCTATACAGAGTCCGAGGACGAAGCGGAGACACTAAAGATCGTACTGCGGGATACGCTTTTAAACGTGGAGCTGACCTTGCTGTACACGATCTTCCGGGATGTGGACGGGATCGCAAGGAGTGCCCGCTTTGAGAATAAGGGCCAGGAAGCTTATCAGATCACCAGGGCCATGAGCCTTTCCCTGGATCTGCCCGACGACGGATATGAGTGGGTCCAGTTTTCCGGCGCATGGGGGAGAGAGCGGTTTTTAAAGACAAGGAGGCTGCAGCAGGGGATCCAGTCGGTCAGCAGCACCAGAGGGGCTTCCAGCCATCACCACAATCCCTTTGTGTTCTTAAAGCGCCCGACGGCGGACGAGCACCAGGGCGAGGTCATCGGCTTTTCTCTGGTCTACAGCGGGAATTTCTTAGCCCAGGCAGAGGTGGATACCTACGGGGTCACCCGGATGATGATCGGGATCAATCCCTTTGGATTTTCCTGGTGCTTAAAGCCACAGGAGAGCTTCCAGACCCCGGAGGCAGTGATGATCTATTCCACGGAAGGGATGAACGGCATGAGCCAGGCCTACCACAGGCTGTACCGCACCAGGCTGGCCAGAGGCTACTGGAGGGATAGGGAGCGCCCGGTGCTGCTGAACAACTGGGAAGCTACTTACTTTGACTTTACAGAAGAAAAGCTGTTGAAGATCGCGGAAAATGCCAAGGCGGACGGCGTGGAGCTCTTTGTCCTAGATGACGGCTGGTTCAGCACCCGCTGCGACGAGACCAGCGGCCTGGGCGATTGGTGGCCCAATATGGACCGCCTGCCGGGAGGGATCAAGGGACTGTCAGAGAAGATCGAGGCGCTGGGCCTGCGTTTTGGCCTCTGGTTCGAGCTGGAGATGGTCAATAAAGACAGTGAGCTGTACCGTGCCCACCCGGATTGGATCATCCAGACACCGGGCCGCCATGCTTCCCATGGGAGACGGCAGTATGTGCTGGACTTTTCCAGAAAAGAAGTGGTGGACTATATCTATGAGATGGTGGAGAAGCTGATCGGTGAGTCCAAGATTTCCTATATCAAATGGGATATGAACCGCAACATCACAGAGTGCTTTTCCGCAGGCTACGGGGCAGAGCAGCAGGGCGAGATCTTCCATCGTTATATCCTGGGATTGTATGATCTCTACGACCGGCTGAACAAGCGGTTCCCCCAGATCCTCTTTGAATCCTGCGCCAGCGGCGGCGGGAGGTTCGATCCGGGCCTTCTCTACTATGCGCCTCAGTGCTGGACCAGCGATGATACAGATGCGGTAGAGCGCCAGAGGATCCAGTACGGTACCTCTTATGCGTACCCGGTCAGCTCCATGGGCGCCCATGTATCGATCACGCCTAACCATCAGCTCGCCCGCAGCGCCCCGTTAAAGACCCGGGGTGACGTGGCTGCCTTCGGTGCCTTTGGCTACGAGCTGGATCTGGCAAGACTGACCGATGAGGAGCGAAAGCTTGTAAAAGAGCAGATCCGTTTTGTGAAAAAGTACAGAAAACTGACCCATACCGGTGTCTTTTACCGGCTGCTGAGCCCCTTTGAAGGGAATTTTACAGCCTGGATGGTGGTGTCCGAGGATAAGAAGCAGGCGATCGTGGCCTACTTTAAGATCTTGAACGATGTGAACAGCGCCTTCCGCAGGCTTTATCTGAAAGGACTGGAGGACCGCTTCTTATATCATACCATCGAGGACGAGGTGGATACAGGCAGCTTCTATGGAAGTGAGCTGATGAACATGGGACTGATCACCACCGATATGTCTGCAGGAGAGCTGCCCCATGACGCCCAGCCCTGTGGTGATTTCTGGTCCAGGATCGTGGTCCTAGAGGCGGATGCATGATGTGTGACCGGGCTGACAGAAGGCAGGAATGCGGCAGAGATGGAAGGAGCGTATGATGGAAGAGAAAGAGAAGGCACAAAAATGGAAACGGATAGGGATGTCCTTTTTCGGGGTGATCGTCACCGGCTTTTGCGTAGGGGCGCTCCAGAAGGCCGACCTGGGGGCGGATCCCTTCACCTGCTTTGTCACAGGGATCGGAAATATCTTTCATTCCACATACAGCACCTTTTATCTGATCGTGACCGGTGGGCTGCTGGTGGGCGTGTTCTTTCTCGAGAAGCACTATATCGGGATCGCCACGTTGATCAACCTGTTTCTTACGGGAGCTGCGGCAGATCTTATGCGGGGACTGTTAGACCGCCTGTTCCCGCAGCCGGGGATGGCGGTGCGGGTAGGGATCATGTTGGTCGGCATCCTGGGCACCTGCTTTTCTGCCTCGATCTATTTTACCGCGGACCTCGGGGTGTCCGCTTACGATGCGGTCTCGCTGATCGCTGCCAATAAGTACAAGCTGATGGCATTCCGTCTGTGCAGGATCGCTACCGATCTGGTCTGTGTCCTGACTGGCCTGCTCTTCCATGTGACCATCGGCGTGGGGACCATCATCACAGCCTTGTTCATGGGGCCGGTGATCCAGTGGTTCAACACACATGTGTCGGAGCCTTTTTTGTACGGGCGCAGATAGACCGCCTTGCCCCAGAGTTTGATAAAAAGGACTGCTGCAGCTCTGCAGCAGTCCTTTTTATGGTCCGGAGGCCGTTTTTTTGGTGTGGACGCTCCTTCTGGCATCGGCGGTCTCCTGGAGGATCTTTTTTCGGTAGGAGGAGGGAGATAGCCCATATTGCTGCTTGAAGAGCTTGATCAGGGATCCCGGCTGCTGGTATCCGCAGGAATAGGCGATCGCCGCTACGGAAAGCTGGGAGGATTCCAAAAGGTGTTGGGCCTTGGTCAGGCGGAACTGCTGGATATACCGTAAAGGCGAGAGGCCGGTGTGCTGCTTGAACAAGGTACTCAAGTAGCTCCGGTTCAGCCCCACATACCGCGCCACCTCATCCGCCTGCAGAGGCTCTGTGATATGGTCGCGGATATAGGCGATCGCCTGGTCCACGTAGAGGTTGCTGCTTGGGCGTGCGGACACACCGCGGTCCGAGGCGGCAACGGTGCTCAAAAATAGATACAGCATCGCCAGAGAGTAGAAGGTATCCTCCGCATTGCTGTGCTCATGCTCGATCATGCCCAAGATACAGTCGGTCAGTTTCTCCTTCTGCGCACACTTAAAGATCGGCTGTTCCTGGGAAAGCCCTAAGGAAGAAACGATCCTTTTCGCGTCCCCGCCGGAAAACCCCACCCAGATGTAAGTCCAAGGATCTTCCCCGTCGGATATGTAGGTGGTCTGATGATCTGGCTCGATCAGGAAGCCTTTTCCGGCCGAAAGTCCATAATGGGTCTCATTTACGATAAACTCTCCTTTCCCCTCCAGGATATAATGGATCAGATAATAAGGGCGCACTGCCGGCCCATATTTATGGAAGGGCATGGTGACCGAATGGCCAAAAGCGTTCAGGCAGAGCGGCTGTCCTCCGTTGCCCAGGATATTGATCGAAAGAGAATCTTCCATAGCGGACTCCTTTTTCTCGTGTTTGTGTTTTGCTACAGTATCATAAGGTGGGATAGATGTCAACTGTTTTTGATCGATCGCCTGCCGATCGCCCGACACCTGGGATCCGGCGGCTATCCTGCGGGCAGATAAACGATAAATGTAGTCCCGTTTCCAGACTGGCCGGGAGGTATAGCCTTATTTAATGCAAGGGTCAGCTGGTGGATAAGAACAAAAAAAGCGTGGGACAAGTAATGTAAAATGAAAATATGGCGGCGGCTACCATAAGGCTGACGAGCAAGATCCATGGTATGGGAGCCGTGGAGGACAGAAAATGGATATGGTAGGAGACATCGTTCCGGTGGCTTCTGCTTATGTCGAGCGTTTCAGGTGAGATATGAAGAGAGATGATCGGTCTGACCTTTTCCGAACGTCTTTTTTGTGCCAGAGCTGCTATTTCGGCGTATCGTTCCAGAGTGAGTTTAGGAACATCTCCATCAGTCATGCGTCTGCATCTATACAACGGTCCGTGTGGATATGGACAGCAACGATCGCCAATATATCCCTGTAAAATTTTTCAAAAAAATGCTTGCAGATCCTGCAAGAAAGATATATAATGTCCTTGTGGCGGTATCATTCTTATATCGCAAGCCGGAGATCCGGCAGCCGGTCTGTTCTGGACCGGTATCCCCAGATCGTTTCGTACATTGAAGATCTCGTACATTGAAAATTTCGCTTATTGAAGATCAGATAGGATCAGGAAGCTCTTCTTCTCCATTATATCGTGGAAAGGAGAAAACATGAAGGATAAAAGGAAAAAAAGGGCAGTCGCCCTGTTTTTGACCATTTTTTTGACCTTGTCCCCCTGCCTTTCGTTCCTGCGGGGGGATGTGCTGGCCCAGTCGGCCAGCTTTACCATCCAGATGAAGGACAGGCGGAGCATGCTGACGAACGTATCCTTTGATTTTTTTGGGGAGCGGATCGGCAGCGGGATCTATTATTGGATGAAAGATGACGGGAGTCCCCTTTTGTGCGTACAGCAGCATGCCCGGTTGGGGACAGACCTGGATGGTGCAGAAGTGCCGGATAAGATCAGTTCCGGCCAGTATTTTACCAGTTCCCAGTATGATCTGGTGTCGCTGGTCCTGCAGTGCTGCGGGATGCGGCGAGGCGAGACCGGCGATCTGGAAGCCGGGGATTATCTGGCGGCCCAGGCGGCAGTGTGGGGGATCCTATCTCCGAACTGGATCGGCACGGAGCAGTTAAAGCAGGAGATGGAAGGTCTCTACAGACATGTCCGAAGCTGGTGCGGGATACCGGCAAAGGAGCTGACGGAGCGGTCGGCAGAGATGATCGACACGATCTGTCAGGCGATCGAGGAGAATTATGGGGATACCAGCCGGTATATCCCGTCCTTTGCATCAAAATATGAAGAGAAAGCCCCGATCTGGCAGGCCCAGTGGCAGGAGGACGGGACCTGCCAGGTGGTATTTGAACGAGGCGATAAGTCGGAGGCGATCAAGGACTATGTATACCAGATGCCTGACGGATGGTCCTGCCAGTGGGAGGAGGACCAGATCGTTTTTACCTGCGGACAGCCGGAAAATGGGATGATCGCGGTGACGGGTACTGCATCGGAGGGTTCTCTGCTGAGCGAAGCCATGCCGATCGGGCTGATCTACATCGCATGGCCTTCGGTCTACCCACATTATCAGCACCTGGCCTCTGGCGTAGATGTGACCGTGCCCTTAAGCTGCTACTTTAAGATCTACACCCCGCCCCGGCCGGAGGATCCGGGCAGCTGGTATCTTCCCGGAGGGGAGCTTTACCGGCATCAGGAAGACTTTGCGGCCTTGTACGGAGTAGAACTGGAAAAGAGGGACGGGGATACAGGCGATCCCCTGGAAGGCGTAGAGTTCCAGGTGCTGGAGCGTTTTGATGCCGGGCAGCTGGAAGGGACCATATTGGATAAAGGACAGCTGGAGACCTGGGATGGCTGGAAAGCACGCTGTGAAAAGCAGTTGACCGGAGAAGGGGGCAGGCTGAGCCATTGGGATAAGAAGACCTATCATTTTGAAAAGACCTATTGCGGCGGGCATCCGGATCCGGAGATCGTCTATGACGGGACTTCGGAGCGTGTGTGGGAGCAGCTGGAGGAAGAGGCGTGGGAGGCGTGGGAGTCCGCGGTAAGTGCCTGCGCTGCGCTCTGCGACTATCACGCGGTGGATGGCAGCGGCGGAGCGCAGCTGGAGGCAGAGCGGGACCTTGCGTATGACCAGTTTACCGCGTTGGTCTACGGCTATACCTTTGAGGAAACAGCGCCGTTGGAAGGCTATCTGCCCTACGGATCTGGCGGTGAGGATCCCGGTCAGAAGCGCCCGCAGGCAACTTGCGTTTCAGTACAGGCTAAAGGAAGGTACTGGGAGGCGGATGATACCAGGTCGCCTGGGGCAGGAGCGGCAGGGCTGGATACGCAGGCGCCGGAGGCCTGGGCGGCAGAGGAGGTGCTGCCAGAGGCAGCGATCGTGCGGTCTCCCAGAGATGTCAGCCGGGTGATGATGGCCGCTGCAGGATCGGAGGGCGCAGACACCGGAAACGAGGGCGATGGTCAGGAGGCTGAAAGAGCAGAGGGGACAGATCCCGCGGTGGGAAGCGGCAGATCAGATGCAGCGGCGGGCTGGAAAGGAGGAGCGCTTTCGTCTGTGACGGGGGAGGAGAGGAGAGAAAGCCCTTCGGAACCGGCAGCTGAAAGAGCGGAGGGAGATTCTCCCGGCGAGGGAGAGGACCAAGGGGAAGGAGCGCTGCCCGGCGAGGGAGAGGACCAAGGGGAAGGAGCTCTGCCCGG
>CAJUSS010000010.1:0-10099 GCA_910588895.1 uncultured Lachnospiraceae bacterium | reverse complement strand
CTGCCCGGCGAGGGAGAGGACCAAGGGGAAGGAGCGCTGCCCGGCGAGGGAGAGGACCAAGGGGAAGGAGCTCTGCCCGGTGCGAAAGAAGATCAAGAGGGAGGAGCTCTTTCTGGTGCAACAGAGGACCAGGGAGAAGGCACTCCTTCCGGTGCAAAAGAGGACTGGGAGGGAAATGATCTTCCTGGTGCAAAGGAGGACCAGGAAGAAGGAGTCCTTCCAGGTGCGGAAGAGGACCAGAGGGAAGGAGTCTCTTTGGATGCAGAAGAGGGAACGGGAGGAGATGGCGCTTCGGACGGGACCGACGATCTCAAAGGAGATCTCACTTCCGATGAGGAAGATCTTCCCGCCGATGGGGAAGACGGGCCGGATGGAGAAGGGGCTTTGGGCAGCACAGGTCTCCGGACGCCTGGACTGGAGAGTATTGGGACCAGGAGCGATGCTGTCCAGGATAAGCCCCATCCTAAGCGGCTGCAGAGGCGGAGTCCGGTATGGCTCACCAGTCTGATCGGCACGTTGGAGCAGGAAGATGTATCTTCCCCTTCCTTTTACCGTTTTGTTGTTGAAAACTACAGGATAGGACCGCCAAAAGAAAGCGATCCGGAGGAGAGCCGGCCGGAGGAAAGTGAGCCAGAGGGGACATCGCCGGTAAGGGGGCTCCCGCCAGGTGGTCTGCGGGGAGGCGGGGGCAGAGAGAGCGCGCCTCCGCCCACTGTATCGGTGCCGGAAGAGCCTTCCCCAAGGGTAGGATGGATCGAGGCGGCATATACACCGCCGGTCTTGTCGCTCATCGGAGATGAAGATACACCCCGGTCAGGCCGGTCAAAGGACGGGGAGCCTGACAGGATGCTGCCTGCGACAGGCGATAGAGGGATAGGTCTTGCAAGGCTTTTGTTCATCGCAGCAGGTTCTGCGCTGCTGACGGCAGGTGTGTGGAGGAAAAGAAAGCAGATGCTCCTTTGCCTGCTCCTGCCTCCGCTCTTATCGGCTGCCGCGGCGGCGGATGTGCGGGCAGAGGAAAGGGCACAGACCGGAGATGAGACGGAGCTGGTGCTCTACATGCCGGTAGAAGAGGATGGGGCGCCTCCGCAGCGCTATCTGGATGAGCAGGGACAGGAATATGTACTGTATTTTTATCGTCCGGTAGAAAAGGAGATCCCTGAAACGCGATGCTCCATGTCGGAGACGCGCATATACAGAGGTTTGGAGGATGTGAGCCAGATACCAGGCGCATTAACGGTGGAGCAGCCGGATGCACAGGATGGGCGGATCGGATCAGGACAGCTGGCGCAGAGCAGTGTGGAAGAGATCGGGAGCTACTGGACCGACGATCTTTTGATCCCGGTGGTCTTCCACGAATACGACGCGGACCAGTTTGAACTGCAGGGGATCGTCATATCGAAAGAAGATGCGCTGGACGGCCTGCAAAAAGAGCAGGCAGCCTTTCTGACGAGCTTGGGCTGTGAGCCGGGGTGCTATGAGATACGAGAGGTCATCTGGGACGGGGAAAGCTATATGGATCAGGGTGTCCTCTGCAGAAGGGCTTTGGCGACAGGCCAAAAGCGGCTGACCGACTGCCAGGTGCGCTATGAGGGGACGATCGTCTATCCAGCAGCAGCAGAACTGCAATGGGAGGCCAGATATCGCCTTGTCCTCCCCATAGATCCGGGGCCGGAGGAAAGCGAGGAGGTGCTGGAGGTGTCGGAAGATCCGGTCCCTGAGGCTGCTGTGCCGATTCCAGAGCCTGCACAGCAGCCCCCGGAGCAGGGGAGCTTATGGAGAGCGGTCCGCTCCTTTGCCGCCTATACAGTCTCCCTTGCCGTCTTTCTCCCGATATTGTTCTTCTTGGTCGCAGCATGGAGAAAAAGACGGCGGTCCGGCCCCTTGCGCGCCTCTTCTGATAAAGGTATAATAAGCTTAAAAGACTTAAGAGGAGGAAAGAACATATGGATCCGGTATATAAAAAGGTAGAACGATGCTATCAGAGTATCCAAGGAAATCTGCCCTTTGTCCCTTACCTGGCGTTGGTCTTAGGATCCGGCCTGGGAGATCTTGCAGATGGGTATCCCTGTGAGGGGGCGATCGAGTATCAGGACATCGAGGGCTTTCCGGTATCGACGGTCCCGGGCCATAAGGGGCGCTTTATCTTTACCCATGTGGAGGATGTGCCTGTGGTGATGATGCAGGGAAGGGTCCATTATTATGAGGGCTATCCTATGGCGGATGTGGTGCTCCCGGTCCGACTGATGAGACGGATGGGCGCGGAGGTGCTGTTTTTGACCAATGCTGCCGGCGGAGCCAGCTATTCTCTGGCAGCGGGGGATCTTATGCTAATCAAAGACCAGATCTCCTGTTTTGTGCCGTCCCCTCTCATCGGACCGAACGTAGAGGAGTGGGGAGCCCGTTTTCCGGATATGAGCCATATCTATGATCCGGAACTGATGGATGCGGTCCGGGAGAGCGCGGCAGAGCTGCAGATCGGGCTGAAGGAAGGTGTGTATCTGCAGTTGACCGGGCCGGCTTATGAAAGCCCGGCGGAGATCCGGATGTGCCGCGGGCTGGGGGCCGATGCGGTGGGGATGAGCACAGCCTGCGAAGCTGTGGCAGCCAGACATATGGGATATCGGATATGCGGGCTCTCCTGTATCTCTAATCTGGCCAGCGGCATGACGGATACGCCCTTGAGCCACAAAGAGGTCCAGGAGACGGCAGACCGCGTGGCACCGCTGTTCAAACAGCTGGTGGCCAGGTCGATCGGCAAGATAAAATTAAAAGTTAATTAATAAAGATACGATATGTTTCTTGATCTTTGTATAGTAGAATGGGTCTTGCGGCAAATTAAGATCGTGAGGAGGTTTTTCTATTATGAAGATCATGAAGAGGACGTATATCATCATGGCGGCGGTCTGCCTGGCCTTTGGGCTCACTGCCTGCGCGTCTAAGACGTCGGAGACGGAGGCTGCAAAGACATCGTCAGAGCAGCTGCCGGAGACAGAAAAGGAAGAAGGCACGGAGGAGACCAGGGAGGAGGCAAAGACCACCGCCGAGGCAGAGACGGAAAAAGAAAAGAAGATCGTCACAGGACGTGTGGAGGCTATCGAAAAGACTGTGGTGACGATCAGCGGCCAGGACGGCCAGGAGTATCAAGTAGAGCTGAAGGATGCAAAGACGAAGAGCGACTTAGAGATCGGAGAGGGAGACGAGATCCAGGTGGTCTTTATGGACGACGGAGAGGAAGTCAAGGTGGCCGGATCGTATACGATCATCTCTTCTGTAGCATTGGAAGGAGATATGGACCCGGTGCTGGCAGGGGCGATCACAGAGGTTGGAGCGGATACCATCACCATAGAGACGGATGGAGGGAGCTCCTACACCTTTTCCACCGCGATCGCGCAGGTGGTGACCGGAGCCGGCGGACTGGAAGTCGGCGGCTATGTGGAGATCACTTATCTGGGAAGAGCCGATGAGGGGACTGCCCTGCGTGTGATCACGGAGGAGGGCTCCGGCAAAGCGGAGGCTACCTATAATATCCTGACGGGGACGCTGGTATCCTATACAGATGCCACGGTCACGATCCAGGCGGCGGATGGCAGCCAGTTTACCTTTGCGTTAGACGACTATGTAGTTATGGAAGAGCTGGAGCTTGGCGCTGGAGATGATGTGGAGATCACTTATGAGGGGAGCCTGACACAGCAGAGCGCGGTCGCTATCGATGTAGGATAGACCTGGGAGGAGCCCTTGTTTGGAGGGCTCCTTTTATACATATGCATATAGATCAGCGGTCTACAGATAAAAAAATATCCAGCAAAACGTGCCGGCGACACGTTTTGTCGGATAAGAAAAAGGGAGGAGAGCTGATCATCGCTGACCAGCCCGAGTATTATGAAAAAAATCTTGTAAGCAATGACAATAACAAAAGTTTGTGATAGTTGTTTTGTTCTGTTTGCTATGGTTAAAGTATATCGGCAGATCGTGAAGAGATCATGATGTGGGTGTAAAAGAATTATTAATGTTTTTTGAACAAAATATGAACGAGAGGGGAGAGATATGGGATATCGGATGAAGCGGATCGCCACCTGGCTTTTGACCTTGCTCCTTGTTGCCAATGTCGTGGCTGGATGCGGAGGAGGCTTGGATGGGCAAGGCAGGCAGGACCGTTTTGGCGGTCCGCAGCCGGCGGCTTCTTTACTGGATGAGACCCAAGGTGAGCAGAAAGAACAGCCTTTGGGAGCTGTACAGGAGGCAGAGCCGGGGCCGTTGCAGGGAGAGCGCCTGGACTAGATACTCGTGGAGGAAGGCGGATCCTACACCTCTAAGGAGGAGGTGGCGCCGGGGATGAGCATCGGCGGCAGCCGTTTCGGCGATCGCGAAGGCCTGCTCCCGGACAAGGAGGGCCGGCAGTACTACGAATGCGATATCGGCTATGAGAGCGGCCGCCGGGGAGCAGAGCGGTTGGTCTATTCCGATGACGGCCTGGTGTTCTATACAGGAGACCACTATAAGACCTTTGAACGATCATATTGAGAAACAGGGAGACGGATCATGAAAAAGATAGTATTGGACTCTCAGGTGCCAAAGACACCGGAGCAGGCCCAGAGATACCTGGCATTGGAGTTGGATCTGCCGGACTATTACGGAGAAAACCTGGATGCGCTCTACGACATGCTGACAGAGATCACAGAAGATACCTGTATCGGCATATTTAGGACAAGGACCGACCCTGTGATGGCCAGATACCTGCACAAGGTAAAGCGGGTCTTCCGGGACGCGGAGAGTGCGAACCCTCATCTTGGCGTACTGTTTGATGTCCTGGAAGAGAACTATGCAAAGGACGGTCTGTGAAGCGGGATGCAGGCACATGATCGGTCACCCGTCCGCTTCCAAAGGCCCGATCCGCCACATACACGTGCTCTCGTTCCGATATTTTGGCGAGGGCGCAACGGTACTAGGGCCCATGAAAGACCCCGCGACTTATCTCTGTGATGAGATTCCCGGGCGTGGGTGTGGATAGTGACCAGAACAGGAGGATCTTGTGAAAAACAGGGAGCAGATGATTGTCTGCCTGTCCAAGATATGCTATACTATTGATCAGATCGTATCTGGAGAAGGCACATCGGCCCGCTTTTTGCAGACGATCAAAATATAGACGGGAAATGGCGGAGGTGTCAGTATGAAAAAACCGATCGTTACGATCGAAATGGAAAATGGTGATGTGATCAAGGCAGAGCTGTACCCAGAGGTGGCTCCGAACACGGTCAACAATTTTATCAGCCTGGTCAGTAAAGGCTTTTATGACGGCCTGATCTTCCACCGGGTGATCGATGGCTTCATGCTCCAGGGCGGATGCCCGGACGGAAACGGCATGGGCGGTCCGGGCTATCATATCAAAGGTGAGTTTACAGATAACGGTTTTCAGAACGATCTGCTCCATACGCCGGGCGTTCTTTCTATGGCCCGGGCCATGGCGCCGGATTCAGCGGGCTCCCAGTTCTTTATCATGCATGAAGCGGCTCCCCACCTGGATGGCGGGTATGCAGCGTTCGGCAAGGTGATCGAGGGTATGGATGTGGTGGATAAGATCGCGCAGGTCCGCACAGATTTCAGCAACCGTCCCATGAAAGCCCAGAGGATGGCGAAGGTGACCGTGGATACCTTTGGCGAGACCTACCCGGAGCCGGAGATAGAAAGATAAAGAGCAGAGCATATAAAAGGTCCCATACGATCGAGCGGTATAGTCTCTCCCTGGAGAGAGACACGGCGGATGTATGGGATCTTTCATTTTTCAATGGGCGGCCTGGTATGCTGCCTAGGGAGGTCTTCCCGGAGATGATGCGGCCGTACGCTAGTGCAGCCCCAGGATAAAGCGGATCCAGCTGGCAGCGGCCTCCGCCCGCAGGGAACCGGTGACGATCCCTGCGTAGCAGGGAGAGATGGCCACGCCGGTCTTTTCGCAGAACAGAGTTTGGCTCAGGTCCACCCCGCAGGCGACCTGCCGGCCCTGGGCATCTTCCGCATAGAGGACATGCTCTTTTATCTGCTGCCACAGATCTGCCGGCAGGGTCTGTTCTAGATCGGCGAACGCATCCATGCCCATATAATAGCGGAGGGTCGTGGCATCGGTGATGATCATATCCAGATCGTTGCTGGCTACCAGGGCAGAGATCTTGGCCATGCTGGCATATTCAAGCTCGGAGGTGATATCAGCCGTATTGATGTGCAAGGAGCTGTTGATCCCGGCCTTATCCTTTTTGCCGTAACCCATATAAGTCCTGAAATCCTGATCCAGAGCTTCCAGCCCTGCAGTCTCTGCATTGCTGTCATTGATGACCACATAAGACAGCCGGGTGGTAAAGGTGGAATTATAGGCGATGGTCCAGGCCAGATAGAGGAACAGGAACAGCACACCGACGAGGGCCATATGGATCTTATAGTATTCCCAGATGTACCAGGCCCGGTCCTTCCAGGACATGTTCTGTAATTTTGTTTTTTCCTTTTGTCCTTCTTCCCGCAGCTTTTCTCTCCAAGTCATCTTCGATCACCTCGTTTTTCTCTCCATTCTATCATACTTTTTAAGATCCGGCAGTGATTTTTTTACGAAATGCTGTCGGATGGTTTGCTTTTTTGTTAAAAGTCCGCTATACTGTATCATACAATGACATCTATGATCTTAGAAAAGAGGTTGAGGCTATGCTACAAGGTTTGTTCAATTACGATAATCCGGTATGGCGCTATATCGGGAAGTTTGGCGATCTGATGCTCTTGAACTTGCTGTGGATCATCTGCAGCATCCCGGTCTTCACGATCGGTGCATCCACCACGGCGGTCTATTATGTAACGCTAAAGCTGGTACGAGATGAGGACGGCTACACCTTCCGCTCCTTCTTTCGCTCCTTCAGGGAGAATTTCAAGCAGGCGACCGTCATATGGCTGCTCCTTTTAGGGACAGGCCTCATCCTGCTGATCGATATCCGATTCTTTTTGATCGTCCTGACGGGGGATTCCGTGGTGCGCACTCTGTTCACAGCAGCCGTGGGAGCGCTGACGATCTTATGGCTGTTCATCCTGACCTATGTGTTCCCCCTGCAGTGTCGTTTTTACAATCCGGTGAAGAGGACCTTGTTCAATGCCTTTTTCATGTCCATCCGCCATTTTTTCCATACCCTGGGCATGCTGGGGATCGATGCCGTCGTCTTGTTCATGGCCTATCTTTCCTTTTTTTACATGCCCCAGCTTTCTGTACTGATGATCCTGTTCGGCTTTCCGCTGATCGCCTTTATCAATTCCTATATCTTCAACGGCATTTTTAAGCGGTATATGCCGGAAGCCACCCGGCAGGATGGGGAGGAGCTAAAGCCAATATTGGAGGATGTCAGGCTCACTCCGCAGCCGGCCTCCTCAAAAGAGAAAGAAGATTGATCCCTGACCGAAGGAAGGGACAGCACAAATACAAAAAACTGCCGACGGCAGTTTTTTATTTTTAGAAAAACCACTTGCTATTTTCAAGGAAAAGTATTATACTTCTTATAAGAACATTGTATACAAAATAATGAATACAAAATAATGTATCCGTCGACAGAAAGGTACATATGACCAGATATTTAAAATTAAAAGCATATGGGAAGATCAATCTGGCCCTGGATGTATTGAGGAAGAGAGAAGATGGCTATCACGATGTGCGGATGATCATGCAGACTGTGGGGATCTATGACCAAATCGAGCTGCAGCGGACGATGAAGCCCGGTATCGTGGTAGAGACAAATCTGAGCTATCTGCCAGCAAATGAGAACAATCTGGCCTACCAGGCGGCGAGGCTTTTGCTGGAGGGAGTCCAGATACAGGGCGGTCTCCATATCCAGCTGAAAAAATTCCTCCCGGTCTCGGCTGGGATGGCTGGCGGGAGCAGCGATGCGGCGGCCGTGCTCTTTGGCGTGAACAAGATGTTCCGTCTGGGGCTTTCGAAGGAAGAGCTGATGGAGCAGGGCGTGAAGATCGGAGCGGATGTGCCCTACTGTATCCTGCGGGGCACGGCTCTGTCGGAGGGGATCGGGGAGAAGCTGACCCCATTACCTCCAGTGCCCCAGTGCCATCTGGTGATCGCTAAGCCCGGGGTCAGCGTCTCGACGAAGTATGTCTATGAGGCGCTCCAGGCAGATAGGCTGCGGCCGGACCAGCATCCGGATATCGACGGGATGGCAGAGGCGATCCGGCAGCAGGACCTGTTCAAGATGGCCGGCAAGCTTGGGAACGTGCTGGAACTGGTGACGGCAAAAAAATACCCGGTCATCGAGGAGATCAAGGATGTGATGCGGCAGAAGGGCGCTCTGAACGCGCTGATGAGCGGCAGCGGCCCCACGGTCTTTGGGCTGTTTACAGAGCCGGAGCAGGCCAGGGCCGCATACGAGGAGCTGCGCTACGGATCCTCGTCCAGATTGACGAAGCAGGCGTATCTGACGGAGTTTTTCAATGTGCATTGAGAGACGGACGATCATCGAGGGCATGAGGGATAAAGTGCAGAACACAAAAGGAGAGAGTTGAGGAGGGACCTTCCATGGGAAATGGGTTTAAAGTGACGATGAACGAGTATCTGCCTCTGCGGGATGTAGTGTTCAACACGCTGCGCCAGGCTATATTAAAGGGGGAGCTGGAGCCGGGGGAGAGGCTGATGGAGATCCAGCTCTCCGAGCGTCTGGGCGTGAGCCGCACACCGATCCGCGAGGCGATCCGAAAGCTGGAGCTGGAAGGCCTGGTGCTCATGATCCCCAGGAAGGGTGCTGAAGTGGCGAAGATCTCTGAGACCAGCCTGCGAGAGGTGCTGGAGGTCCGCCGCTCGTTAGAGGAGCTGGCGGCAGAGCTGGCCTGCCAGCGGATCGCAGAGAGTGAGCTTTTGGATCTGGAGGAGGCGGAGGCCGCTTTTGCGGAGGCGATCGGCAAGGGAGATCCCATGGAGATCGCGGAGAGCGACGAGCATTATCACGACCTGATCTACCAGGCGACAGGGAACAGCCGTTTAGTCCAGATCTTAAACAATCTGCGGGAGCAGATGTACCGTTACCGCCTGGAGTACATCAAGGACGAGGATAAGCGGCAGATCCTGATCGTGGAGCATGAGCATATCCTGCGGGCCTTAAAAAACCATGATATACAGGACGCGAAAGGCGCGGTGAGAGGGCATATCGATAATCAGCAGCTGACCGTTTCTCAAAATATCAGAGAAAAGGAAGAAAGATAAAGCGGATATAAAAATGTGAAAAAAATATGAAATCCATTGACAAAGTGACAACCTGTCATTATAATAGTGACAGGTTGTCACTTTATTGTCATGTACACTGGCGGGACGTATGTAGGCTGTATGCTGCAAAAGCCCTGTCAGAGCGGTCTAGCCGGACGGGGCGTCCCGCACCGGTCTGGCCGGGAAAGGATGGTGGGAGGATGCCGACGGAGCGGTTTTATCATCTGCCAGAGGAAAAAAAGGAGATGATCAGGGAAGCCGCGATCAGGGAATTTTGCCGGGTGCCTTTTGAAAAAGCATCCATCAATAAGATCGTGAAGAACGCAGAGATCTCCAGAGGCAGTTTTTATACCTATTTTCAGGATAAAGAGGACGTGTTGGGATATATATATGAGGATCTGACCTTTCACTTGCAGGATTTCTGTAAAGCGGAGCTGAAAGAAAACGGAGGCGACATCTGGGAGCTCATACCGACTCTTTTAGAACATACGCTAAAGATCTGCCAGAAAGATCAGCTTTTCGCCATGGCTCAGCGTATGAACGGGCACAATACGATCCTGGACCTTTTGGACAAAAAGATCTGTTTGGGGTCCCATTCCACAAACCAATGCCTGCGGATGGCCGGAGAAGGAGGGGCCGCAGGGGACGACGGGCAGAAGGGACAGCAAGGCAAGAAGATCCTGGAGATCATGGAAGACCAGGTGTACAGGTTCTTCCAGGATATGTATGGGCTGACCGATACAAGCAAGCTGAAGGTCAGCTGTTTTGACGAATTCCGGGCGCTGTTCTCCACCTGTATCATGATCATGGTGGGGGCATTGGGATGTTTGATGAGAATGTGGAGCTGGCGGTAGTGCCTGCAGGATTTGC
>CAJUSS010000009.1 GCA_910588895.1 uncultured Lachnospiraceae bacterium | reverse complement strand
AAAGAGGAGATCAGATTTATGAAAAAGAGTGCAAAGATAGTGATCGTAGTCCTGCTGGCCGGGATCTTAGTCTTGGCGGCCCTGCGGCTTTTAAAGAAGGATCCGCCGGTGGAGGCAGTGCCCCTGCCGAACGTGTCGGTAGAAGCGCCGGTACGGGGAGACATCATCTTAGAGAGCGGCCTGATCGGTACGGTGGAGCCCTCCGATATCATCTATGTGACCCCCAAGGTGGCCGGGGAGATCGTGGAGACCTATGTACAGGCCGGAGATGTGGTGGCCCAGGGTCAGCCCCTGTGCCGCATCGATAACCAGAAGCAGATCGACAATGCAAAGATCCAGATGGATTCTGCGGCAGTGGCCATGCAGAACGCCCAGGCGACCTTGAGCCGGATGCAGGTCCTCTACAGCACCGGCGATATCTCTGCCCAGGCCTTTGAGCAGACCCAGGCCCAGGCCAGGTCTGCCCAGCTGCAGTATGAGGCGGCAAAGCTGGGCTATGATACCCAGGTGGAATACAGCACGGTCACAGCGCCCATAAGCGGCAGCATAGAGAGTGTGGATATGGCGATGCACAGCATGGTGTCCCAAAGCTCTACGCTCTGTGTGATCACCGGGGAAGGGATGCGCAAGGTCACCTTCTCTGTTCCGGAGAGGATCAAGAACGGTCTTAAGGTGGGAGATCAGATCCGTTTAGAGAAGCAGGGGACCACCTACCAGGCATCGATCACTGAACTGGCCAGCATGATCTCACCCCAGACCGGGCTCTTTGATGTAGAGGCTGCGGTGGAGAACGGCCAGGCTCTGGCCACCGGCAGCACGGTGAAGCTGTATGTGGTCTCCAGCCGGGAAGAAGGCGTGATCACCGTGCCTGTGGATGCGGTGTATTATGACGGCGGCGATGCCTATCTCTATGTCTGCGAGGCCGGCACCACCGTCCATAAGATCTTGGTGGAGACAGGGATCTTTGACGATGAGAAGATCCAGATCCTCTCCGGTATCACCATGGAAGATCAGGTCATCGTCAGCTGGAGCTCTGAGCTGTATGAGGGATCCCAGGTGAACGTGGTCACAAAAGACCAGGCGCCGGCAGGCGCTCCGACACCGGCAGACGGAGCAGAAGCGGCAGCACTGGATGCCCCAGATGGCGCAGAGACCAGCACGCAGTAAGGAGGCGGCCCTATGGATTTGACGAGAACAGTCTTAAAACGGCCGGTGACCACAGTCCTGTGCGTCCTGTGCCTGGTGGTGTTTGGCCTCCTGTCGGTCTTTAATTCGAAGCTGGAGCTGACCCCGGAGATGGAGATGCCCATGATGATCATCAGCACGGTCTATGCGGGGGCGAACCCGGAGGATATCGACGAGCTGATCACCAAGCCGATCGAGGATGAGGTCAGTACCCTGACCGGCATCGACAACATGACTTCCATGTCCAATGAGAACATGGCGATCACCATGCTGCAGTATGAGTACGGCACGGATATGGATAAGGCCTACTCAGATCTAAAAAAGAAGCTGGATGCCCTCCAGCGGGACCTGCCGGAGGATGCCCAGGAGCCGAGCATCATGGAATTTGACATCAATGATACGGCCAGCGTCTATCTGGCGGTGAACAACCCGGAGGCAGGGAATCTTTACAACTATGTGGATAATGAAGTGGTCCCGGAATTTGAAAAGCTGTCCTCTGTGGCCAGTGTAGACATCAGCGGCGGGCGCAAGGAGTATATCCAGGTGAAGCTGGATGCCCAGAAGCTCCAGCAGTACCATCTGACCATGCAGGCGGTGGCATCTACCTTGGGGAGTGCGGATTTCACCTACCCGGCAGGCAGCACGAAGGTAGGCGGTCTGGACCTGTCGGTCTCCGCAGGCGTGGAGTATCCCACTGTGGAGAGCTTAAAACAGATTCCGATCGTGACAGGCAATGGAAATGTGCTCTATATGGAGGACATCGCCCAGATCGGTTATACCCTGGAGGATGCGGCAGGGATCGGACGCTACAATGGCAATGACACGGTCACGGTCAGCATCAAGAAGCAGCAGAAGTCCAGCGCTATGGATGTATCCAGGCAGGTGATGCGGGCGATCGAGAACATGAAGAAGAACGATCCGAACCTGGAGATCATCGTGATCGATGATGCCAGCGATCAGCTGGTGGCCTCGCTAAAGTCCGTGTTCCAGACCATGATCATGGCGGTGGCCGTATCTATGGTCATCATCTTCCTGTTCTTTGGCGACCTGAAGGCCTCTCTGATCGTAGGGACCTCTATCCCGATCTCGATCATGGCGGCTTTGGTGGGCATGTGGGCGACAGGATTTTCCTTAAATATGATCACCCTGAGCGCCCTGGTCCTGGGTGTGGGCATGATGGTGGATAACTCGATCGTGGTCCTGGAGAGCTGTTTCCGCTCCACAGAGGACGTGGGATTTAGAGAGTACGCGGAAGCGGCGGTCAAGGGCAGCGGTATCGTGGTCCAGTCGATCATCGGCTCTACAGCCACCACCTGTGTGGTGTTCATCCCTATGGGATTGATGAACGGTATGAGCGGCCAGATGTTCAAGCCTATGGCATTTACCATCGTGTTCTGTATGGTGGCTTCCCTGATATCCGCCATGACGATCGTGCCCTTGTGTTTTGTGTTCTACCGGCCGAAGGAAAAGGAACAGTCGCCGGCCGGCGAGTTCGTCCGGGCGCTGCAGGATGCCTACCGCAGTCTGATGGCGGTGATCCTGCCCAAGAAGAAGACGGTCATCTTCATCACGGTGGTGCTGCTCATCCTATCCTTTATGATGGCCGGACAGCTGGATATGGAGATGATGCCCATGGGAGACGAGGGCACGATCCAGATCAGCATAGAGACCAGGCCAGGCCTTACTGTTGAACGGACCGATGCGATCTTCCGGCAGGTGGAGGCTGTGGTGACAGCAGAGGAGGACTTGGATTCCTATGTGCTCTCCTCCGGTGCCAGCGGCCTGAGCATGTCGATCGGCGGCGGCGCTACCCTGACCGCTTATCTGAAAGATGACCGAAAGCTGGAAACTTCTGAAGTATTAAAGAAGTGGAAGTCGTTATTAAGTACGATGGACGACTGCAATATCACGTTAGAAGAGAGCAGCGCCATGAGCGCTATGTCGGTGGACAACAGCAGCTATGAGCTGATCTTGCGGAGCACCCAGTACGATGACCTTAAAGAGGTATCGGACAGGATCGTGGAGGAGTTGAAGGCCAGGCCGGACCTGACCCGGGTCCACTCCAGCCTGGAAAATGCGGCGCCTGTGGTCAAGATCCATGTGGATCCTATCCAGGCAGCGGCAGAAGGCCTGACCCCTGTCCAGGTGGCCGGCAGCATCAACCAGACCTTGAGCGGCACCACAGCTACCACCCTGGAGGTGGACGGCAATGAGATCGATGTGAAAGTAGAATTCCCGAAAGAGGACTACGACACCATCGACGAGGTGGATGGGATCATGTTGATGAACGCCTCCGGAGCCAGCATCGCTTTGAGCGATATCGCTGAGATCCGGTTCGAGGACAGCCCCCAGAGCATCATCCGGGGCGACCGGCAGTACCGCGTGACGATCACCGGTGATTATACCGATGCGGCAGATACTGATATGATGAAGAACCGCACTATGATCTACGATGAGGTTGTAGCGCCCAATCTGGAGGCCACCGTATCGGTGGCGGAAAATGCGATGACGGAGCAGATGAACGAGGAGTTCGCATCCCTGTTCCAGGGCATCGCCGTCGCAGTGTTCCTGGTGTTTGTGGTCATGGCCGCACAGTTTGAATCGCCCAAATTCTCCTTTATGGTCATGACTACGATCCCCTTCAGCTTGATCGGGTCCTTCGGACTCTTATGGCTGACTGACTGCAGTATCAGCATGCCGTCCCTTTTAGGCTTCCTGATGCTGGTAGGCACCGTTGTGAACAACGGGATCCTCTATGTGGATACGGTGAACCAGTACCGGGCGACTATGGATATGGACACGGCGCTGATCGAGGCCGGGACCACCCGCTTGAGACCGATCCTCATGACCACGCTGACCACCATCGTGGCGATGATCCCTATGGCGATGGCTTACGGCGACAGCGGTGAGATGATGCAGGGCCTGGCTCTGGTGGATGTAGGCGGCCTGATTGCCTCCACGGTCTTAGCGCTCCTCATGCTGCCGGCTTACTACGCGGTCATGAGCCGGAAGCCAAAGAAGCAGATCGACTACGATTGATGTATCTCCTTTTATTAAGGAAAGAGAAAGGGCCGTGGCCACCGGGATATCCAGCGGCCGCGGCCGGTCAGGAAAGGAGTCCGGAATGAAGAAAAAAGTACACTATACAGCCCTCAGCCTGGCCTGCCTGCTGGCAGCGGCCGTCCCGGTACAGGCGCTGGCCGCCACGGTGGATAGTCCCAGATTTTCCAGGAGCGAAGAAGCGTGGGCCCGCCTTGAGGATAACAAGCTGGAATACGACGAGATAGCCGACCTGATCCACGAATATAATGTGACGGTCATCAACAACCGGACCAGCTACCGGGACTACCTAGGGGATACGCCCAGCGATGTGGCACAGCGCTATAGAGACGCGGCTGCCGAGCTGCGGGACAGCATTGAGTTTCCCACGGACCCTACGGAGATCTCCTACGCCACCATGATCATGGCGGCCCAGACCAGCGAGACCATGGCCAAAAACCTGGAAAAGCAGGCAGATAACAATGTGGACGATTCCCGGAGTATCTATATGCAGTATGAGCAGGTGGAGGCGAACCTGGTGCTCAATACCAAACTGAACCGGATCGCCTACGAGCAGAAGCTCTTGACGGGCCAGCTGGAACGGGAGAACCGGACGCTTTTAGAGGCGCAGTACCAGTCTGCCCAGGTCCAGGCCAGTGTGGGCAATGCCACGCAGATGGATGTTCTGAACGCCAAGCAGGCTATGGAGCAGCTGGACAGCACGATCATCAGCAATGACCGGGAAGCCCAGACCCTGCGCCAGAAGGTTGCGCTGGCCACCGGCTGGAACTATGCCGGAAACCCGGAATTTGGGGCGCTCCCCACTATAGACCCAGCCGCCACCGATCAGATCGACCTGGAGGCGGACAAGGCAAAGGCGCTGGAAAGCAACTATACCTTAAAGATCAATAGACGAAAGCTGGAGAACAGCACCGATGGCGCCACACAGGAAAATCTGGGGAAGACGATCTATGATAACCAGCAGAAGATCGTGTCGGATGTACAGACCAAGTACCAGTCTCTTTTGACCGCCCGCGCTTCCTATGAGCTGGCCATAGCGGAACAGGCGATAGAAGCCCAAAAGCTGGCTGCCGCTGCCCTGCGCTTTAGGACCGGGACGGCCAGCCGGCTGGAATACCAGCAAGCCACATACACCAAGCAGGAGAAGGACACGGCTGTGGAGACGGCAAGGCTGTCCTTCCTGACCGCCTGGGAGACTTACCAAGCAGCAGTGGAAGGCCTGGCATCGGCGGATGCGTGATGATCGAGATAAAGGAGGGACTTGATGTTGGGAAAGACCCTTAGATCCTTGAGACAGAAGGGAGCAGACACAGCGTACCTGCAGAGCTGTCTGCGAGACGGCAGGCGGGGCTTTTGGCAGGACTGTCTGCGAGATCTCCGGGACAGATATCATAAGAGGGGGATGCGGTTGGCCGCAGCGCTGGCCGTCACATTCCTCATTCCCCAGTCTGTGGCAGCGGCACAGAAGCCGACGGATATGGACCAGGGGACCTGGGACCGGCTCCAGGACAATGTATTGGAATATGATGAGATAGGAGACCGGATCCAGAATTTTAACCCCACCATCCAGCAGATCGTCAGCTCGATCGAGGAAAGCTTTGATACGGTACAGGGGAATGCGGCGGAATATGATGAGACCTTGAACGACTTAGAATGGCTGTGCCAAAAGGCAAAGGACGAGGGCGACTATGCCTCCGCCGCTATGTACCAGGTCAATAAGACTATCGCCATGCAGATGGCCAGCGGGCTTAAAAAGTCCACAAAGAAGATGGATACGACTATCAATCGGAGCACCAGGCAGGCCAGAAAAGGGCTTACCTCTGGCTGCCAGCAGATGATGCTGGCCTATAATAAGATGGCGGTGAACAAGGCTACTCTGGAAAAGCAGGTGGAGCTCTACGGCGCCATGGCCGCCATGTCCAGTACCCAGAGCGGGATCGGCATGGCGACCCAGGTGGATATCCTGTCTGCCAATGCGCAGATGCATTCGGCGCAGACCTCGCTGACCTCCCTGACAGACCAGATGGCCTCGGTCAAACGGAGCCTTCTTTTGATGACCGGGTGGGACCATGACAGCGATGTGGTCATCGGCGCCATCCCAAAGGCAGACATGAGCCAGATCGACGCGATCGATCTGGAGGCAGATAAGGTGATCGCACCTACCAATAATTATACGCTGATCGAGATGCGCAATGCTGCTCCTGCGGACCCTGATGGGAACGGAAAATACACCAACAGTGCGTACGCTGCCCGAGCCAGGGGCGTAGAGCAGGGCAAACAGCAGCTTTCGATCACCTTGGACAGCTTGTATCAGACCCTTCTGGAAAAAAGGGCGGCCCTCCAGGCGGCAGAGACAGCCTTTCAGTCCGCACAGCTGAAGTGGAACGGCGCCAATTTAAAGTATCAGATGGGCATGCTGGGTAGGGCGGAATACCTGGGCGAGGAGATCGCCTACTATGCGGCCAAGGGGGCCTATGAGTCGGCGGACCTGGATGTGAGCCAGGCGCTGCTCAACTATCATTGGGGAGTAAATGGCTTTGGAGAGCTGGCAGAGTAGAGAGCGCTCTTAAAAGCCCAAGTTCGATGTGGAATCCAGGACGCCGAACGCGTAATGCATCCAGGATCTCCGGGGAAAGGAGCTGTTCCAGCTCCTCCATGGAGTCTTCGGGGATGACCGCTACGGCGTCCTTTGTGATGCATACCTTCGGGTAGAGGATACACCACCAGTTGCGGCCCCGTCCTTGACCGATGCGGACCTGGGCGGCTTCATATGTACCCGCCGGGAGCATCAGATCGCCATAGTATTTTTCCGGGAACGGACACCAGACCACTTCCAAAGAGACCGTCTGTTCTTTTCCCAGGCTGCGGATAAACTGCTCAGCCTCTTTTTCCAGTGTCTGCTGTTCCGCTTCCAGATAAGCGGTCACAGCAGCTTTGTCGGCTTCTTCTCCTAGCTGGTCATAGATCCTTTCCAGCAAAAAGGATTTGACCTTGACCTTGATCTCCTGGTCGGCGGAGGAGTTGCTGTTCGCCAGCACATGGAAGCGCAGGATATCCGGCGCGATCCGCTCCGCCAGCCGGTTTTGCTCCAGCCGGACCTGACAGGCCCAGAGAAAGGCAGCAGCCAGGAAGCAGCACAGGGCCAGGAAAATGTCTCTTTTTGTGGTGGGAGAGTCTTGTTCTTTCATATTTATGATACAGCTCCTTTCGATCGTTTAGGGGGTGGCTATACCATGTGCGGCATATCTTTGCGATATGCCGCACATGGTCCGCTCCGAGAGGGGCCTGTCTGGGCGTTGCCACGCTCCCGCTCCTGGAAACATGAGCGGACGCTGAGCTCGTGAGGGACCTTGCCTTTGGATGCGGATGAGGCCGGAGTAAAATATATGGATCCTATTTGTAATTGTATCCATATATGCTATAATATAAACATTCGCGGCATGGGTCGCACATGTGCATCATGCAAAATAAGGAGAGGAGAACAAGACCATGTCTCATTTGACAGCAGCGATCATCTTCGGCGGACAGTCCTCGGAACATGAGGTTTCCTGTATGTCCGCTGTTAATGTCATCACACAGATCGATAAAGACACCTATACACCTTTACTGATCGGCATCACAAAAGAGGGCCATTGGCTGAAGGTGGATCATGTGGAGGATATCGCCTCGGGGAAGTGGCAGGAGGATCGGGCGGACCGGACGGAAGCGGTGCTCCTGCCGGATGCCACAAAGAAATGTGTGCTGTTGACAGACAGCCGGGGAGAGATATCCTTCCAGCGTGTGGATGTGGCTTTTCCGGTACTCCATGGCCGATACGGGGAGGACGGCACGATCCAGGGTCTCCTGGAGCTGGCGGGGATACCCTATGTAGGATGCGGGGTCTTGTCCTCCGCAGTGTCCATGGATAAGCTGTTCACGAAGATCTTAGTGGACCGGCTGGGGATCGTACAGGCGGCTTATGTGCCGGTGATGGCCGGGGAACTGCAGGAGATGGAACAGGTCTTGACCCGGGTGGAGGAGCAGCTGTCCTATCCCGTGTTTGTCAAGCCCTCCAACGCGGGCTCCTCTAGAGGTGTCAGCCGGGCGGACGACAGGGAGGCGCTGAAAGATAGCCTCCTTCTGGCGGCCGGAGAGGATCGGAAGATCTTAGTGGAGGAGATGATCTGCGGCCATGAGGTGGAGTGCGCCGTGTTTGGCGGCGGAAAGGAGCCGGTGATGGCCAGCGGTGTCGGGGAGATCTTAGCCGGAGCGGAGTTTTATGATTACGATGCCAAGTACCACAGTGCAGAGTCTAAGACCATAACAGACCCTCAGCTGCCTGGGGAGGCCTCACGGCAGATCCCGAAGCTGGCTATGGAGATCTTCCAGGCGGTGGACGGCTGCGGCCTGGCACGGGTGGACTTTTTTGTGAAAGAAGACGGGACGGTCGTGTTCAACGAGATCAATACCATGCCCGGTTTTACAGCGATCAGTATGTATCCCATGCTCTGGGAGGCCAGGGGGATCAGCAAGAAGGAGCTGACCAGGATGCTTTTAGAGCACGCCGGGAAGCGGTAAGGCGCAGGAGGAGAGCGATGACAAAGGATGTATTGATCACGATCAGCGGTTCTCAGATGATCGATGGAGAGAGCGGTCAGGTGGAGATGATCACCACAGGGGACTATTATCAGAAGAACGGAAAGCATTACGTCCGCTATGAGGAAGTGATGGAAGGCTTTGACGGTGTGGTCAAGAACACGATCAAGATCCAGCCAGACTGCATGGATATCATGAAGACCGGTCTGACCGATGTGCATATGAAATTTGAGAAAGATCAGAAACGCCTGGCCCGCTACATCACCCCTATGGGCGAGATGCTGGTGGGCTTGAACACGAAGGATATCTCCTTAGAAGAGGCAGATGACAGCCTGACCGTCCGTGTGCGGTATTCCCTGGATATCGATCAGCAGCATGTTTCCGAGTGCAGCATCACTATAGACATCCAGTCCCGCGCCCAGGCCCAGGTGAACCTGCGGTCTTGATGGGAGGCAGATGGCGGGAAAACACGAAAAGCAGCGCGCCATCCTGTGACAGGACCCGTTCAGCGCGGCCCGGCGGAGTGCCGGAGGCCAAAGGTGGATATCAAGAAGCGGCTGCCATCGAAAAGAGGCCGACATAATGATATAAGGGCATAAAGAATGCGCCGTCTGTCCAGGTCTCCCTGGCAGATGGCGCATTTACAGGCGTCTCAAGCCTTTTGGCTCTTATCGTTCTTACGGTTCTTGCCCTTTGCGGTCTGTCCGTTCTTATCGCTCTTTGCGTTTTTATCGTTCTTAAACCGAGCGAAAAATCCTTTCTTTACCGGGGCGGCTTCCAGCTTGCCGCCACGGACGCCCTTGATCTGGGTGATATAGATCCCGCTGACCACTGCTCTGACCTCCGCCTTTATGGGAAGGTTCACAAATACCTTTTCGTCCGCTACCAGCGTCATGATCTTAGGGCCCACCTTGGCTTTTACGATCGGGAGCTTTGCCCAGAACATGTATTTTGGCATCTGGTCGATCACCATCTTGGGAAGTCCCGATTCTTTGATCTTCAGCTTTTTCTTATCGATCACCAGCATGGAGACCGTCTGCTCTGCTGCTTTCAGCATGGCCTGCTGTTCCACTTGCCGGCGTTCCATCCGGCGGCCCAGAAAATAGAGCACAGCCAGGATGACCGCTAGGATCACCAGGATCACAAACAACACTTTTAAAAATGTACTCACCTTTGGGAACCTCCAATCTTACGTGTGACAGAGGATGACGACTCTCGATCCATTCTCTGCCCATTATCCAGCTAAGTATACCATTTTACAGGGAAAAAAGCAAGCGAAAAATGCTTGACACCTTGATAAGCCTATGATAAGATGGAATGTACACTATCATGGCGGCGTGGGCCTATAGATTGGCTGACATTGCCTTTTTATCCAATATCTATCCAGCGAAAAAGAAAACAGGGGTGAAACGTCAATGGAGAAAAGCAGAATGCGTCCGGTGAAGGCCGGTAAAGGCATGAGGATGAGCTTTCAAAAACAGAAGGAAGTCCTCGAGATGCCAAACCTGATCGAGATCCAGAAAAACTCTTATCAGTGGTTCCTGGAAGAAGGCCTGAGAGAGGTTTTTGAAGATATCTCTCCGATCGCAGATTTTGCAGGTCATCTGAGCCTGGAGTTTGTGGACTTTACATTGTGCAAAGGTGAGATCAAATATACCATAGAAGAGTGTAAAGAACGTGACGCTACCTATGCGGCGCCTTTACGAGTAAAGGTGCGTCTTTGCAATAAAGATAAAGCAGACGAGATTAATGAGTCCGAGATCTTCATGGGCGACCTTCCGCTCATGACCGATACGGGTTCCTTTGTCATCAACGGTGCGGAGCGTGTCATCGTAAGCCAGCTGGTGCGTTCTCCTGGCATCTATTACGGGATCGCCCATGATAAGGTAGGAAAGGAATTATACTCCTGTACCGTCATCCCCAACCGCGGTGCCTGGTTAGAGTATGAGACGGATTCTAATGATATCTTTTATGTGCGCGTGGACCGTACCCGCAAGGTCCCGGTTACCGTGCTGATCCGTGCGTTAGGCTATGGCAGCAACGCGCAGATCGTGGATCTGTTCGGCGAGGAGCCGAAGATCTTGGCCAGCTTCGGAAAGGATCCTTCAGAGACCTATGAGGATGGCCTGTTAGAGCTGTATAAGAAGATCCGTCCGGGCGAGCCCTTGAGCGTGGACAGCGCGAAAAACCTGCTGGAATTGATGTTTTTTGACCCCAGAAGATACGACCTGGCGAAAGTCGGGCGCTATAAATTCAATAAAAAGCTCCATTTTAAGAACCGCATCAAAGGCCATACCTTGGCAGAGGATGTAGTGGACACCCGTACCGGGGAGATCTTGGCTGAGGCGGGCGCCGAAGTGGATAAGGAGCTGGCGGAAAGGATCCAGAACGCGGCGATCCCCTATGTGTGGATCGAGGGACCCACCAGAAAGCAGAAGGTATTGTCCAACCTTATGGTGGATCTGGGCGCCCATGTCTCCTTTGACCCGAAGGAGGTGGGGATCACAGAGCTGGTCTTCTATCCGGAGCTGGAGAAGATCCTGGAGGCTTATGGAGACGATGAGGAGGCCTTGAAGGAGGCTGTCCGCCACAGGGTCCATGACCTGACGCCCAAGCACATCACCCGGGAAGATATCCTGGCTTCTATCAATTATAATATGCACTTAGAGGAGGAAGTAGGCACGTCCGATGATATCGATCACCTGGGCAACCGCCGGATCCGTGCGGTGGGCGAGCTTTTGCAGAACCAGTACCGCATCGGCCTCTCCCGTATGGAGAGAGTGGTGCGGGAGCGCATGACCACCCAGGACGTGGATACGCTGATCCCTCAGTCCCTGATCAATATCAAGCCGGTGACGGCAGCGGTGAAGGAGTTCTTTGGGAGCTCCCAGCTGTCCCAGTTCATGGATCAGAACAATCCTTTATCGGAGCTGACCCATAAGCGGCGTTTATCTGCATTGGGCCCCGGCGGCCTGTCCAGAGACCGTGCAGGATTTGAGGTCCGCGACGTACATTACACCCACTATGGGCGTATGTGCCCGATCGAGACGCCTGAAGGTCCGAATATCGGTCTGATCAACTCCCTGGCCTGCTACGCCAGGGTAAACCAGTATGGCTTTGTGGAAGCCCCTTACCGGGTGGTGGATAAGAGCGATCCCTTAAACCCGGTGGTCACCGATGAGGTGGTCTATCTGACCGCAGATGAGGAAGATAATTTCGTAGTAGCTCAGGCGAACGAGGCTTTAGACAGCGAAGGACATTTCGTCCGGAACAATGTTTCCGGCCGTTTCCGTGAGGAGACCTCCGAGTTCCAAAAGAAGAACATCGACCTGATGGACGTGTCCCCGAAGATGGTGTTCTCTGTGGCGACCTCTATGATCCCCTTCCTGCAGAACGATGATGCGAACCGCGCCCTGATGGGGTCCAACATGCAGCGTCAGGCTGTGCCGCTCCTGAAGACCGAGGCCCCGGTGGTGGGTACCGGTATCGAGGGGAAGGCAGCTGTGGATTCCGGTGTCTGTGTGGTGGCAAGGGCTGCAGGTGTGGTGGAGCGCTCCGCGTCCAACGAGATCATCATCCGCAGGGATGCGGACGGGCAGAGGGAATCCTATCATCTGACCAAGTTTAAGAGGAGCAACCAGTCCAACTGCTATAACCAGAAGCCGATCGTGTATAAGGGCGACCATGTGGAGGTGGGCGAGGTCATCGCTGACGGTCCCTCCACTGAGCACGGCGAGATCGCATTGGGAAAGAATCCGCTGATCGGATTTATGACCTGGGAGGGCTATAACTACGAGGATGCGGTATTGCTCAGTGAGCGGCTGGTGCAGGAGGATGTCTACACCTCCGTACACATTGAAGAATATGAGGCGGAAGCCCGCGATACCAAGCTGGGACCGGAGGAGATCACCCGTGATGTCCCAGGTGTGGGCGAGGACGCTTTAAAGGATCTGGACGAGAGGGGGATTATCCGTATCGGAGCCGAGGTCCGTGCAGGGGATATCCTGGTGGGCAAGGTGACGCCCAAGGGCGAGACCGAGCTGACGGCGGAGGAGCGCCTGCTCCGGGCGATCTTCGGCGAGAAGGCCCGTGAGGTCAGGGATACCTCCTTAAAGGTGCCGCACGGCGCATACGGGATCATCGTGGATGCCAAGGTGTTCACCAGGGAGAACGGCGACGAGCTGAGCCCTGGCGTGAACCAGACGGTCCGCATCTACATCGCCCAGAAGAGGAAGATCTCTGTAGGTGATAAGATGGCCGGCCGTCACGGCAACAAGGGTGTGGTCTCCCGTGTGCTCCCGGTAGAGGATATGCCCTTTTTGCCCAACGGACGCCCGCTGGACATCGTGCTGAACCCCTTGGGCGTGCCTTCCCGTATGAACATCGGGCAGGTGCTGGAGATCCACTTGAGCCTTGCGGCAAAGGCCCTGGGCTTTGATATCGCCACCCCGGTCTTTGACGGGGCCAATGAGAATGACATCATGGACACATTGGACGTGGCCAATGATTATGTAAATACAGACTGGGAAGTGTTCCAGGAAAAATATAAGGATATCTTGCGGCCGGAGGTCCTGGAGTATCTGGGGAACCACCTGGAGCACCGTGAGCTGTGGAAGGGTGTGCCCCTGACCCGCGACGGGAAGGTCCGGCTCCGCGACGGACGGACTGGCGAGTATTTTGACAGTCCCGTAACGATCGGGCATATGCACTATCTGAAGCTGCACCACCTGGTGGACGATAAGATCCATGCCCGTTCTACCGGACCATATTCCCTGGTCACCCAGCAGCCTTTGGGCGGCAAGGCCCAGTTCGGCGGCCAGCGCTTCGGTGAGATGGAGGTCTGGGCACTGGAGGCCTATGGTGCTTCCTACACCCTGCAGGAGATCTTGACGGTGAAGTCCGATGACGTGGTGGGCCGTGTGAAGACCTACGAAGCAATCATCAAGGGCGATAATATCCCTGAACCCGGCATCCCCGAATCCTTTAAGGTACTCTTAAAGGAGCTGCAGTCCTTAGGGCTGGATGTGCGGGTGCTGCGTGATGACAATACGGAGGTGGAGCTGGCAGAGAGCATCGATTACGGCGACACCGACTTACGCTCCATCATCGAAGGCGACCGCCATTACCGTGATGAGGAGTCCTTTGAGGATTACGGCTACCAGAAGCAGGAGTTCAAGGATGCAGAGTTGGTGCCTGTGGGAGAAAGCGATCCTGTGGAGGAGGACCCATACCTGTCAGATGATGACGGATATGACGATGTCCCAGAAGAAGAGGATGGAGACGTCTATGCCTCGGATGAAGTATCAGAATAGAGAGGAGGCCATCGTCCGTTTTTTGGGCGGCGGCCATAAGATCATGATAGAAGGGAGTGTCGCTCATGCCAGAGACAAATGAAACTTACCACCCATTGACCTTCGATGCCATTAAGATCGGTCTGGCTTCCCCGGAAAAGATCATGGAGTGGTCCCATGGCGAAGTGAAAAAGCCGGAGACCATCAATTATAGGACCCTGAAACCGGAAAAAGACGGCTTATTCTGCGAGAGGATCTTTGGCCCCACAAAGGACTGGGAGTGCCACTGCGGCAAGTATAAGAAGATCCGCTACAAAGGCGTGATATGTGATCGATGCGGCGTGGAAGTGACAAAAGCGAGTGTCCGCAGGGAGCGTATGGGGCATATCGCCCTGGCAGCCCCCGTGTCCCATATCTGGTATTTTAAAGGGATCCCCTCCCGCATGGGATTGATCTTGGACATTTCCCCCAGGACCTTGGAAAAAGTCCTGTACTTTGCCTCCTATATCGTATTAGATCCCGGAAAGACAGGCCTGCAGTATAAGCAGGTGCTGTCCGAAAAGGAGTATCGTGAGGAGATCGAGAAGAACGGCTACGGCACATTCCGCGTGGGGATGGGGGCAGAGGCGATCCAGGAGCTTTTGCAGGCGATCGACCTGGAGAAGGATTCGGAGACCCTGCGGAAGGCCTTAAAGGAATCCTCCGGGCAGAAGCGCGCCCGTATCATCAAGCGGCTGGAGGTGGTGGAAGCCTTTAGGAGTTCCGGGAACCGGCCGGATTGGATGATCATGACCGTGATCCCGGTGATCCCGCCGGATATCCGTCCCATGGTACAGCTGGACGGCGGCCGTTTTGCCACTTCAGACTTAAATGACCTATACCGCCGCATCATCAACCGGAACAATCGTCTGGCCAGGCTTTTGGAGTTGGGCGCACCGGATATCATCGTGCGGAACGAGAAGCGTATGCTGCAGGAGGCAGTGGACGCGCTGATCGATAATGGCCGCAGAGGCAGGCCGGTGACCGGACCCGGGAACCGTGCGCTAAAGTCTCTGTCGGATATGTTAAAGGGTAAGCAGGGCCGTTTCCGTCAGAACCTTTTAGGAAAACGTGTGGACTATTCCGGCCGTTCCGTTATCGTGGTGGGGCCGGAGCTGAAGATCTACCAGTGCGGCCTGCCCAAGGAGATGGCGATCGAGCTGTTCAAGCCCTTTGTTATGAAGGAGCTGGTCTCCAACGGCACCGCCCATAACATCAAGAACGCCAAGAAGATGGTGGAGCGTCTCCAGCCCGAGGTATGGGATGTGCTGGAGGACGTGATCAAGGAGCATCCGGTGATGCTGAACCGCGCTCCCACCCTCCACAGGCTGGGGATCCAGGCCTTTGAGCCGATCCTGGTGGAGGGCAAGGCGATCAAGCTCCATCCGTTGGTGTGTACCGCGTTTAACGCGGACTTTGACGGCGACCAGATGGCAGTCCATCTGCCCTTGTCCGTGGAGGCCCAGGCAGAGTGCCGTTTCCTTCTGCTGTCTCCCAATAACCTGTTAAAGCCCTCTGACGGAGGTCCTGTGGCTGTCCCTTCCCAGGATATGGTCCTTGGTATCTACTATCTGACCCAGGAGAGACCTGGCGCGACGGGCGAGGGGAGCATCTTTAAGAGCGTGAACGAGGCGATCTTAGCCTATGAGAATAAGGCTGTGACCCTTCACAGCCGGGTAAAGGCCAGGGTTGAGAAGACCATGGCGGACGGCACTGTGAAGCAGGGTATCATCGAGTCCACGGTGGGGCGTTTTATCTTTAATGAGATCATCCCCCAGGACCTCGGTTTTGTGGACCGGTCCATCCCGGAGAACGAGCTGGAGCTGGAAGTGGATTTCCATGTGGGAAAGAAGCAGTTAAAGCAGATCTTGGAGAAGGTCATCAATGTCCATGGCGCGATCCAGACCGCCATTACTCTGGATGACATTAAGGCTATCGGCTACAAGTTCTCTACCAGAGCGGCCATGACCGTATCCATCTCCGATATGACGGTGCCTGCATCCAAGAAGCAGCTGATCGCCGATGCCCAAAACACGGTGGACCATATCTCCAAGAACTTCCGCCGCGGCCTGATCACAGAGGAAGAGCGCTATAAAGAGGTGATCGAGACCTGGAAGTCCACGGACGATCAGTTGACACACGACCTTTTGACCGGCTTGGATAAGTACAATAATATCTTTATGATGGCCGATTCCGGAGCCCGTGGTTCCGATAAGCAGATCAAGCAGTTAGCCGGCATGCGTGGATTGATGGCCGATACCACCGGTCACACGATCGAGCTGCCGATCAAGTCCAATTTCCGTGAGGGACTGGACGTTCTGGAGTATTTCATCTCCGCTCATGGCGCAAGAAAGGGTCTTAGCGACACGGCTCTGCGTACGGCGGACTCCGGTTATCTGACCAGGCGTCTGGTGGATGTATCCCAGGACCTGATCATCCGCGAGGTGGACTGCTGTGAAGGGAAAGAGATCCCCTACATGGAGATCAAGGCCTTCACGGACGGCCAGGAGACGATCGAATCCTTAAAGGATCGTCTGACCGGGCGCTATATCGCGGAGACGATCACCGACCCAGATACAGGTGAGGTCGTGGTGAAAGAAAACCATATGTGTACCCCGAAACGGGCGGCGGCGGTCATGGAGGTCTTGGAAAAGACTGGACGTAAGTCGGTGAAGATCCGGAACGTCCTCTCCTGCAAGTCCCATATCGGCGTCTGCGCAAAATGCTATGGAGCGAACATGGCCACTGGCCAGCCTGTACAGGTAGGTGAGGCCGTAGGTATCATCGCGGCCCAGTCGATCGGCGAGCCCGGTACCCAGCTGACCATGCGTACCTTCCATACCGGCGGCGTGGCCGGCGGCGATATCACACAGGGTCTTCCTCGTGTGGAGGAGCTTTTTGAAGCCCGTAAGCCCAAGGGACTTGCGATTATCACAGAGTTTGCCGGAGTGGTGGCGATCAAGGATACCAAGAAGAAGCGGGAGATCACCGTCACAGATAACGATACAGGGAACGCCAAGACCTACCTGATCCCCTATGGTTCCAGGATCAAGGTCCAGGAGGGCCAGTATCTGGAGGCCGGCGACGAGCTGACCGAAGGATCGGTGAACCCCCATGACATCCTGAAGATCAAGGGCGTGCGCGCCGTGCAGGATTATATGCTCCGTGAGGTGCAGCGCGTGTACCGCCTCCAAGGTGTGGAGATCAACGATAAGCATATCGAGATGATCGTCCGCCAGATGCTGAAAAAGGTGAAGGTGGAGGAGAGCGGCGACAGCGATCTGCTGCCCGGCGTATCCGTGGATGTGCTGGATTTCAATGAGCTGAACGATCAGCTCATCGCCGAGGGCAAGAAACCGGCAGAAGGCAAGCAGGTCATGCTGGGTATCACCAAGGCATCCTTAGCCACCGATTCCTTCTTATCCGCAGCCTCCTTCCAGGAGACCACCAAGGTCCTGACCGAGGCGGCGATCAACGGAAAGGTGGATCATCTGATCGGATTGAAGGAGAACGTGCTGATCGGCAAGCTGATCCCGGCTGGCACGGGTATGAAGCGCTATCGGAACGTACGGCTGAACACCGACATCACTATGGAGGATGAACTGGAGCTGGAGGATGAGGAGGATCTGTTTGACGAGCTTGACGGCCTGGATGAGCTGGAAGGGATCGAGGGACTGGGTCTGGACGAAGAGATCCCGCTCTTCTCGGATGAAGGGAATGAAGAGGAGCTTTTAGAAGAAGTACTGGACTTTGGAGAAGAGGAGATCTAGAGATCGTGAACGGCCTGCCGTTATAACGCGGTCAGTATAACGGATATAAGGATAAAAAAGTGCGGGTAGATAGTCGATGATACAGATATCTACCCGCTTTTTTGTCTGTTTTTGATGACGGATGGGATCTGGATGGCCGATCCGGTCAATGATCGGACCCGGGGCCGCCAGTCATACCGGCCACTAGCTCCCCGCCGGAGGAGGGGGTGGAGCTTCCCGAGCTGGAACCGGCAGGACCATTGGACGAACCGGAGATGGGGCTGCTGCCGGAGCTGCTGGAGCCGCCTGGAGCGGAGCTCCCGGAGGATCCAGAGGAGGAACCGCCGGGACCATAACTGCTGCCAGAGGAACTGCTGCTGTTGGGGTTGACCACAGTCGCGTTCACACCGGAGGCATTGCCGCAGGAGCCGTCTGCCGCGAAGGTGTAGTTCTGACCGTTCAGCGTCAGGGTAGTGTTGGCGGCCATCTTGCCCGTGGCAGGGTCTAAGTAATAGTACTTTCCGCCCACCTGGATCCACCCGGTCATCATATGGCCGGCATTGTTAAAGTAATAATGAGCGCCGCCGATCTCCTTCCAGGTACGGGCCATCTTTCCGGTGGATAGATCCATATAATATTTATTGGTGCCGTCGCTGAGCCATCCGGTCAGCATACGGCCATCGCTGTTCAGATAGTAGTAATCACCGGCCACCTCCGTCCAGCCTGTGGCCATCTTTCCGTCAGAGCCGAAATAATACCACTCATTCTTGATCTGGCGCCAGTCGGAGACCACGCAGCGGCCATCATCGCCTTCCCGGAAATAGTACCAGGCATTGTCCATGAAGCGCCAGCCTTTCATCATGGAGCCGTCGCTGCGCATATAATAGTACTTGTCCCCGATCTTCAGCCAGCCATAGACCATGGTGCCATCCTGCAGGTTATAGTACCACTTATCGTCCACCTTGACCCAGCCGGTGGACATCAGACCGTTCTCTTTAAAATAATACCATTTATCATCGATCTTCTTCCAGCCTAAAGACATAAGCCCTGTTGCCTGATCCATATAATAATAACCGTCGCTGGTCTGGATCCAGCCTTTGCGGATCGAACCATTGTTCTCCACATAGGTCCAGCTGTTCCCGGACTTGGTCCAGCCTGCTGCCCACGAGAGTGCCGTGGGGGCTAATAGCAGAAGCCCTGCAAGACTGATCGCAGCGGTGGTCTTCCATATATTATGTCTCATGAACCGTTCCCTCCTTTGTATCTGCCTAACCTTTCCATATCTCCTTCTCATAAGTATAGCACATGTGGAGAGAGTTTGCTTGAAATTTTTATTACGATTTTGATATATATGGAAAATGTAGTGACCGCTCAGGTTATCTGAACGGTCACAGGATCGGCTATTTGGCGCTGGCCGGATCGCTTAGCCGTCGATAGCCATTTTTTGCATACTGGTACATAGTGATCGTATATTCGCCAAACTCCTCGCCAAGGCTGCTCTTGTATATGGCCCACAGACTCCAGAGAAAGCCGGAGAGTGCCATGAAGGCGGTCACCAGGGTTCCTTCTTCTGCGGTGGGCTGGCGTTCTAAATAGGTCTGCAAGAGGGCCATAGCCTGCTCAAAGTCGTAATAGGAGTAGATGGAGCACATGGCGATATCAAGGAGAGGGTCGGCCATGCCGGCGTATTCCCAGTCGATCAGGCGGATGCCGCCGTTCGGAAGGACAAGGAAATTATGGACTACCGGGTCGATATGGCACAGGATGTGGGAGCGGTCCAGAGACTGGATATAGTCCCAGATCCCGTCCATCCATTTCCGCACGTCAGGATAGTCCTCAAAGGGGATACTGCCATGGGACAGGCACAGTCCTTCATAAAAATCGATCTGTCCCATCAGGTCAAAGGAATGGTCTACTTTAAGACCGGAGTGGTGGAGCCTGCGCAGCAGCCCCATGCAGCGAGCCATATCCTCTGGGCTCTCACTGTCAGCTGTCCGGGCACCTTCATAATATTCGGAGATCTTATAGCCATTCTCTCCGTTAAAATAGAGGACGCGCTCTGTGATCTTCAGGGGAGCCACTGCGTCATAGGATGCTTTTTCATGCTTTCGGTCGATCAAAAGCTCGGTCCCTGGTCCCGGGATCCGGCAGATGTACGGTCTGCCATCGATCTGGAAGAGGAAGGACTTATTGGTCATGCCGGCCTTCAGACAGCGGATATGGGCGATCTGGGATTCTGGTACATGGAAGACCTGAGCGATCAGTTCCATGGCCTCATTGTCCGAACGGGTCTGATATCTGGGATCGAAGAGACGTAGTTCTTCCAGGTTTTCAAACTCATATACCTGGTCGTCCGGCTGACGGTTCACATACATAGCCGGTGCGCCTTTCTTTCCCTTGAGCAGATCCAGATATACCTGTTCCCAATAAAACTGCTCTGTGCCTGGCTGGCGGTAGTATCGTTCCAGTGCCGGGAAGAACTGGGCAGAGAAGCCTTTTGAGAAGAACGCCGGGCCGTACATCACCCAGGCATCCTGCCCGCCCACATGGACATCGGTGATCAGTCCCTTCTTATTATAGGAAAGGCACCACTCAGAGGTCTCGCCGGGCATGTGTACGGAAGAGTACCAGGCACCGCATTCGTAGGTGTGGTACATATTCCTGCGCATCCAGTTATCCGAGGAGAGGAGGTACATGTTCTTTCCGGCAAATACCTTTCGGGCATGATAGAGGGTGGCCAGCGTATTTTTGCAGAAGTATTCTGGATTGTAGAGGAGCTTCACATTGTATCGGTCGATCAGATATTCAAACTTTTCCTTCAGATAGCCGACAACGATGGTGATATCCTGGATACCCACTTCATGGAGCTGCTTGATCTGCCGTTCGATCATGCGCTCCCCATAGACCTCCAGGAGCCCTTTGGGGGTCTCAAAGGTGAGGGGGACGAAGCGGGAGCCGAAGCCGGCGGCGATAAAGACCGCACCGTCCACGCGGTAGGCTTCCAAAAGTTCCAGGCCGACTGAGGTAACCTCATACCTCCCGTCGGCAGCCTGGCAGATGTAGCCTGCGTTCGTACATTCCTTCATTAGATTATTTACTGAACCCAGGGAGATAAAGAGCTGGTCAGCCAGCTCCCGCTGGGTCACGGCCGGGTCCTCTGCGATGCTCCGACATAATAAAGCTTGACGATCCATGATGATCTAGTCCTTTCTTGTCCATAATGTCTATAGCACTCCACATAGGCCGGTGATGCTGGCAGCTTATGCAAAAGCAGTGGGGCCAGCCGTCTGTGGGGATAGATAAAAGCGGAGTGCGGTATATCTTTTACGTTGCAATGAGGATGGTGCGTTCAAAAACAGAAGCTAAAAGATATATATGAACATTATAACAGATTTTATGAGAAAAGCAAGCAGAGACAAAAAAGGGAGCATGTGGTATGATAGGGAGAACTGGGGGATCCTATCGAAAACTGTACTCCTATCCATACAATTTAAGAATAAAACTCGGCTTCCGTAAGAATTATGTAAGGAAATGCACAGAGAAATGTTATGGCATTTTCCCGCAAGATGGTTTATACTAGGTATCGTGATGGAGGAGATGATACTTCCGCAGAGATTAAGAAAGGTTTTTCATATTTTTATGTTTTTCTTAAAAATATGTCAAAAAAGTCTTGATAATTTCAACTATTGGAAGTATAATGTCCTCGTGATGTAAAAGGATCTCAAGAAGAAAAAAGGAGAGTGCATTCATTATGAGAAAGCAAGCGAAGTTAGTTGCAGTACTTTCTGCAGCTGCCCTGCTGGCTGTCGGTGCATCCATGACCTCTTTCGCAGCTACCCCGCATTGGGATATGGAAGATGGCGAGTGGGTATACCTTGACAGGAACGGGGACAAGGTAACGGATGTCTGGAAGAAGTCCAACGGCCAGTGGTATTATCTGGATGAGGACGGCTTCATGGCTAAAGACAAGGTCATCGAGGATGATGATGACAAGTACTATGTAGGCGAGGATGGCGCACGTGTCACTAATGCGTGGGTATCTATGGACAATGACGATCTTCTGGACGATGACGATGAGATCAACTCCATCGAGACCGTCTGGATGTACTTCAGCAACAATGGTAAGGCATTAGGATCTGGCAGCGATCACGGCGAGATCAAGAAGCTGTCTTATGGCGACGGGCAGAGCGGATACTTCATCTTCAACGAAGATGGTTATATGCTGAGCGGCTGGAAGAAATGGACCAAGGACGGCGCGGATGATGAGCTGTATTACTTAGGCGATCAGAACGAAGGCTGGGCTACCACGAGCTGGAAGTATCTGCCGGTAGATCCTGATCTGGAAGCGTTCTCCGGTATCTCTGAGGCAGACGAAGAGTACAACGAGGAAGAGTGGTTCTACTTCAACAGCAACGGTAAGGCTGTGCTTGACGGCACCAAGAATATCGGCGGCAAGACCTATATCTTCGATGAGTATGGCCGTATGCTCGACCTGTGGGTATACGCAGCTGGTACCGATGCAGATTCCCACTATACCAACGAGGGTGGTTCCTCTACAACTTGGGCTACTACTGTAAATGCGAGTACAGGCGTTGCTGCTTCTAAGTCTTCTGCCTTCTACAGAGAAGACAATGGCGGACGTGACAAGAACTGGGTGCTGGCGTATCCGAAGACTGCTTATGACAACTACTCCGATGATGAGTACTGGTTCTACTTAGACTCTAACGGAAGACCGTTCCGTGCAGTGGATCCTGATCTGTATACAGAGTATGCGAACAAACTGACTGCAGTTGGCGGTGCATACAGGGTTGACGACGATAACGAGACCGATACTGCAGAGGTTGACAACAATGCTGAGGTTGCTGCGAAGTCCATCAAGAACAGCACCTATCTGTTCAACAACCATGGCGTCATGCTGACCGGTCTGTACTGGTTAGGCGGCACCGATGACGGGCAGAACTATGATAACGCTCCAGTATTTAAGGGTACCTCCGCAAGGTCTATGACCCCTGGATATTATTACTTCACCGAGGATGGCGATCACGGCGCTAACGAAGGTAAGATGGTCACCAACAAGAAGCTGAAGATCGATATCGACGGCGATGATGAGACCTATTACTTCGGCAAAGATGGTAGAGCATATGTAAATACGATCATCAACTCTACTGTATACAATGGCAAGGGTAAACTGGAGACTAGATATGGCGATGGCTCTACCTATCAGGTAGTAGATTTAGCTGAGATCGTTGAATACAGACAGAGAGTGACTGCTGATGGCAAGCGTCTGACCATCACTCAGGAAGAGTTTGATGCTGGCCATTGGGAGATCTGCCTGACCGACAAGAGCGGCAAGGTCTTAGTCAGCGGTAATGTTCAGGTTCTGATGAACGAGAATGGTAAGATCAAGCAGTCCGGCAGCACCACTGATGTCAATGATCAGAAGGTAACTGTAAAGAGCTATGAGGTCATCAAGATCGAGAGCAAGTAAGAACGATATGGATCACAGATTGCCAATGAGTTAAACATCAAGATGTGACGAAGGCCCCTTTTTATAGCAGAGATGCTATAGAAAGGGGCTTTTTAGATGAGTGGACTATTAGTGGGAGTTAGCGGGCCATATTCAAATGGGCGGGAGATATCTCCCGCCCATCCTAATTGGCAACCTTTATCTTTTCGTTCTTTTTTAGTTTCTATCCTCTACCTTTGTTACAACATAATCCTTGACAGTTACTTTCATACCATCTACGTCGGTAGTAGTACCGGACTTCTTGATCTTACCATTGCCGTTTAACAGGACATAGGTCTCGTCTGCGTCTACGTCAGCGATAGGAGTCAGATCGACAGCGGTAGTCTTGCCCTTTTCGAACAGCTGATCATTGGCGGCCAGGAAGCCTTTGCTGATCAGGTCGGATACAGCTACTCTTGCATAGGTAGAGCCATCGCCGAATTCATCGACTAATGCACCATCATTTCCGTAGAAGGAGCTGCTGATGATCATATTGGTGTATGCCTTACCGGTCTTATCGAAGTAGTAGGTCTGGTCTTCGCCGTTGACATCCAAGGTCATCCTTTTATTGGTGACCATCTGGCCGTCGGTGGAACCGTGATCGCTATCTTCTGTAAAGTAGTAGTAGCCATCCAAGGGATTCGCGCCGTTGCCCTTGGTCACATTGGTCAGATGGAAGAGGCCGCTCCTCATGCGTCCGGCAGCGTCGAAGATATAAGTCTTGCTCTTGATGGTCTTAGCAACCAGTTCGTCATAGACCTTATTGTCGTCAGACATATCGATACCGGAGCCGTCGCCAGCCTGTGCCAGGACAGGTCTGCCCTTGGAATTTAAATAGAACCAGTACATGTCCTCATCGTAATCGTCATAATCGGTATTGGCGTAAGCCCAGATCCAGTTCTTGTCACGACCGCCGTTATCTTCGATATGATATCTGGCTGCAGCATCACCATCGGAAGCGGAAGCAGTAGAAGTACCATTGACATTGGTGATATCTGAACCGGTACCGTATACCCACAGGTCCATCATGACACCATGGGAGTCAAAGGCATACCACTTGCCGCCGATCTGCTTATTTTTGCCTCTTGCAGCCTTGCCGTCTTTTTCAAACCAGAACCACTCTTCATCCTCATAGGGCTCGCCTTCGGAATCACCGTCGTCAAAGTGATCTGAGTCTGTGTTCAGAAACTGCCAGCCGGTCTTTGCACAGCCATCATTCTCGTCGCCTAAGAAGTACAGGTTGTTCTTCCATTCCTGCCAGTCGGTCAGCATGACACCATCGGCATTAAATAAGAAGTAACCCTTCTGTCCGTCGCCGTAGCTGATGGATTTGATCGTGCCTTCATCGCTGCCATAGCCAGTAGCCTTGCCCTTGGCATCGAAGTAGAACCATACAGTGTTGATATCATCGTCGTCTAAAAGATCGTCATTGTCCATGGATACCCAAGTGTTGGTGACCTTGGCACCAGTCTCATCTACATAGTAACGGTCGTCGTTGTGCTCGATCAGAGTATCTTTTGCCATGATGCCATCTTCGTTTAAGTAGTACCACTGGCCATTGGATTTTTTCCACTCATCCGTTACTTTGTCACCATTCCGGTCTAAATAGATCCACTCGCCATCTTCCATATCCCAGTGAGGGGTATCTGCGAAAGATGTCATAGAGGCACCGATCGCTAACAGTGCGGTCGCAGACAGGACTGCAACTAATTTGTTTTGTTTTCTCATAATATGTACTCTCCTTTTGCCTTTTTGAAATCTTGGGTGAGATCCCGTTTGAGATACCAGGTTGAGTTACTTCCTATAATTGAAATTATCGCAACTTTTGCCAGATCATCCCCTTTTCAAAGGACAAGCCGATATTTCAGTCTTTATGACCCTTCTGGGTATAAAAATAAGGCATCTGAGATCGTTCATCATCTCGGATACCTTTATCCATCCTAACTTCAGTCTTCATAATGTCCTTTACACGAGAGGATCTCCATCACATCGTCACGGATGCGATACACCAACCTGTTCGTACCATCGATCCTCCTGCTCCAGAACCCGCTCATATCCCCTTTTAATGGCTCTGGTTTCCCAATGCCGTCAAAATATCCTCTCTCGATATCCTTGAGCAGTACATTGATGCGCTTTAGGGTCCTTTTGTCTTGTGCCTGCCAATAGATATAGTCCTCCCACGCCTCATCAAACCAGATCTTTTTCATCCATCCACCTCGATGATGTCGTGTTCTATACCTTTACCGGAATCAAGTGCCTCTACGCCTCTGCGCAGATGTGCCATATTGCTCTCTGAATAAAATGGATCGACAGATACTTCGAAGGGGATCCTTTTTTCTCTTGTCATCTTCTTTGCGAATATCGTGATCGCAGTAGTCATGTTCATGCCGAGTTCCTGGCAAGTCTGTTCCATACTTTTTTTTAATTCCTCGTCCATACGGATGTTCACTAAGGTTTGTGCCATGATGATAGCCTCCATATACTTTTTTATATTCTATCATATTATAAAGACAAATGCAATATATAGTCTTTACAATAGCACATCCCTTTATCAAAAGTCTTTGTCATATAAAGAGCCCACTTCTATAGTTTCTGCTATAAAAGCGGGCTCTTTATATCCTTTAGATCATCGATCAGGACCTAAGCAGATCAGTCTTTATCCTTAGCGATAGTTACTGCATAGTTAGATACACTTACCTTCTGATCGTTGATGTCGGTAGTCGTGCCAGACTGCTTGATCTTACCGTTCTCGTTGATCAGGATCTCGGTTCCGGCAGGAACTAATACTTTTTTGCCGCTCTTATCGGTCAATGGCTTACCATCAGTGAGCTCATCCACATCTACTCTCTGATAAGTAGAACCGTCACCGTACTCGTTTACAAGCTGGCCATTCGCGCCATAAACAGTACCGTTGATGATAACATTAGTAAATGCCTTGCCGTCCTTACCGAAGTAATAGGTCTCGATATCACCATGCACATCGATCTTTTCTTTCTTATTGGTGACCATCTTTCCTTCGTTAGAGCTATGGCTGCCATCGATAGTGAAGTAGTAGTATCCTGTATCCATCGGTGTATCTACAGTACCCTTATGGACACCCTTCAGCTCAAACAGACCGGTCAGCATAACGCCCTGCTCATTGAACAGATACGTATAGCTCTTGATCGCCTTTGCAGCCACTGCTTCTGTGTTGTTGTCAACATCGGTAGGCTCCGCATTGTCATCGTCGATCCTATCGGATGTACCAGGTTTGCCTTCCCATACTTTTCCTTCATATTCTGCATAATCCCGAGGATCGACAGCACGGAATGGGCGGCCCTTAGAATCTAAGTAGAACCAATACTCTGAGTCGGAATAGTTGTCATAGCTGGTCTTTGGATATGCTAAGACCCAATTCTTATCACGCCCACCCTCTTCTTCTCTATAGAAAGCAGCGGAAGTAGGTGTGCCTGTTAGAGCGTTGCTGTTTGTTGCGATACCAAACTTGTTAGAGGAACCACCCTCATTGGTCATGTTGGAGTTGGTAGCACTATCATATACCCAGCGGTCTACCATACGGCCCCACTGGTCAAATGCGTAGGTCCTGCCGTTATACTTCTGGGTATCATCCCTTACAGCCTTCCCATCTGCCTTGAAGAAGAACCACTCTTCATCGTGGAACTCCTCATCTGCTTCATTGATACCAGAGAAGCAGTCAAGATCGGGATCTACCTGCAGATACTGCCAGTTGGTACGTGCCCAACCTTCATTCTGGTTGCCCAGGTAGTATAACTTATCGTTCTTGGACCACTCTTTCCAGCCGCTCAGCATATAACCATCCTCGTTGAAGATGAAATATCCGCTCTGCCCGTCACCATAAGACAGTTTTTTGATCTCGCCCTGATCGCTGCCCGCGCCCAGTGCCTTGCCGTTAGCGCCGAAATACATCCAGACAGTATCGATGGACTCTAACTCATCGTCGTCATCCAGAAGATCGTCGTTATCCATGGATACCCATGCATTGGAGACACGAGCTCCATCCTCGCCTACATAGTACTTGTCATCATCATCCTCGATGACCGTATCCTTTGCCATAAAGCCATCGCTGTCCAGATAATACCACTGGCCGTTGGACTTTTTCCAGACATCTGTTACCTTGTCCCCGTTCCTGTCAAGGTATACCCACTCGCCATCTTCCATATCCCAATGCGGGGTAGCTGCGAAAGAGGTCATGGATGCACCGACAGCCAGCAGGGCAGCTGCAGAAAGTACTGCAACTAACTTCGCTTGCTTTCTCATAATGAATGCACTCTCCTTTTTTCTTTTTGAGATCCTTTTACATCACGAGGACATTATACTTCCAATAGTTGAAATTATCGCAATTTATGGCGTTTTATGGACGGTTAAAGAACACATTATCCAACACAGATATGTTGAAAAAAGCGATGAATATGTGTTGATTAAAGCGTTTAAAAAAGATATACTGTATAAGAGGAGGTGGAGCGGTATGAACATCGGGATGGAGACAGAGACCATCGAGTTTAAAAAGACAACAGGCGAATTAAAAGAAGGCATTATTTCTTTGGCAGCGATGTTGAACAAAAATGGAAGAGGTGTCTTGTATTTTGGTGTGAGAAATGACGGTGAGGTTGTAGGGCAGCAGATCGGAGACCGCACTATGCGAGAGATATCCCAAGGGATAGCCAATGCGATCCGGCCACAGATCATACCAACGATCATCATGGAACTATGTGATGATAAAAATGTGATAAAAGTTACAGTCGCGGGAGAAGAGAAGCCCTATTCTGCATATGGGAGATATTATATGCGATCAGCCGATGAGGACAGGGATATATCGCCGCAACAGCTTAAGAGTCTGATGCTCAGCTCGGCAGATCTGATCGTCAATATCGAGGCGAACAACCAGGGATTGACTTTTGAACAATTGAAGACTCTATATGCCGGAAACGCTCTGACACTTCGAGAGGATACCTTTAAACAAAACCTAAACCTTTTGACACGCAGTGGGAGCTATAATCTGATGGCAGGTATCCTGGCAGATGCCAATAGTTACTCCATTAAAGTCGCAGTGTTTCGGGGAACAGATAAAACGGATTTGGTCAAACGGAATGAATATGGCTATAAATGTATGCTCGTAGCAGTGAAACAGGTGCTGGATCATATGGAAGCATTGAATGATACAACAGTGGATGTGGGGGGGAGCCTTAGAAACGAGAGAAGATTATTTGACTTTCCTTGCTTTCGGGAGGCGTGGCTGAACGCATGCCTGCACAATCGCTGGTCGAGACAGACCCCGCCAGCTGTATATATGTTTGATGACCGTATCGAGATCATATCTGTAGGAGGTTTGCCAGACGGCCTCACCCTGGAGGAGTTTTATAAAGGCAAAAGTAAACCCGTGAACCTCGAGCTGCAGCAGATCATGGGCCAATTAGGTTATGTAGAGCAGACCGGACACGGTGTCCCCTTGATCGTATCCCGATATGGTAAAGAAGTATTTGACATCACAGAGAATTTTATCACCGTAACGATCCCTTTAAATAGAAACAGAAGGATAGGGGCGGTCCCACCAGGGATGGAGGATCCGTGGATCGATAAGATAGATGAAAAGATACTTGCATTGATGGAGGGAGACAGCAGGATCAAGGTTAGTGAGATCAGCAGCCGGATCGGATCAGGCACGACTACGATCACAAAACATATCCGCCGATTGAGAGAAGCTGGCTTTATCGAGAGAGTGGGTTCTAAGAAAAACGGGAGGTGGGTCGTTAAGACCGAGAAGTAGGACCCTCCATATATTTTTTATATCCTGACAAAAAGATCCCCTTCCATAACATCGTTATTACAGAAGGGGATCTTTTTAGACTATCGATCGAAACAACTGGCGATCAAAACTGCCATAAAATCTAACAAGATCAATACTGCACTGCGTAATCAACTACTTTCTGTTTGACATCGTTCACATCCGTAGTGTTACCGGACTGTTTGATCTTACCGTTCTCATTGACTAAGACATCTGTACCAGCCGGGACTAACACTTTGCCGCTCTTATCGGTCAGATCAGCACCGCCAGTGATCGCATTTACGTTCACTACCTGATAAGTAGAGCCATCACCGTACTTGGTGACTAACTTACCATCTACACCATATACAGTAGAATTGATGATGACATTGGTATATGCCCTACCGGTCTTATCAAAGTAATAAGTCTCCTCGTCACCATCGACATCGATCTTTATCTTCTTATTGGTGACCATCTTGCCTTCGTTGGAACCATGGTTGCCATCGATCGTAAAGTAGTAGTAACCAGGAGCCATCGGAGTTGCGGAGCTTCCCTTGTATACAGGTGTATTACTATAGAAGCGATACAGTCCAGTCAGCATAACGCCATGGCTATTGAACAGATAAGTGCTGTTCTTGATCGCCTTTGCTGCTACCTCTCCGTTATAATCAGCCTTAGTCGCATCATGCTCGTCATCATCGTCTTCTCTCGTAACATCACCAGGCATGACTACTTTGCTCTGATACTCGGTATACACGCTGGGATCTACTGCACGGAACGGCCTGCCGTTAGAGTCTAAGTAGAACCAATACTCATCGTCGGTATAATCATCATATGCAGTCTTCGGATAAGCCAAGATCCAGTTCTTATCACGTCCACCATTGTCTTCTCTGTAGAATGCAGCAGACTTGGATGCCTTTGGAGCATCTGTATGCGTCCCCCAAGTAGAAGAGGAACCACCTTCGTTGGTGAAGTCAGAATCAGCGTCGGTACCTCTAGCATATACCCACAGATCCATCATACGGCCCCACTGGTCGAAGATATAGGTCTTACCGCCGATGTTCTTTGTACCATCCAGTACAGCCTTACCATTACTATTGAAGTAGAACCACTCTTCCTCATTGTACTCGTCATCCGCTTCAGAGATACCGGAAAAAGCCTCAAGATCCGGATCTACAGGAAGGTAATTCCAGCTAGTGCGTGCCCAGCCTTCGTTCTGGTCGCCTAAGTAATACAGCTCATCATCATCGCCGTCCTTGGTCCATTTCTTCCAGCCGCTCAGCATATAACCATCTTCGTTGAAGATGAAATATCCGCTCTGGCCGTCGCCGTAGGTCAGCTTCTTGATCTCGCCGTGGTCGCTGCCAGATCCTAATGCCTTACCATTGCTGCTAAAATACATCCAGACAGTCTCGATGGAGTCGATCTCATCGTCATCATCCAGAAGATCATCGTTGTCCATGGACACCCACGCATTGGCAACACGTGCGCCATCCTCGCCTACATAGAACTTGTCATCATCATCCTCGATGACGCGGTCCTTAGCCATGAAGCCGTCCTCATCCAGATAATACCACTGGCCATTGGACTTTTTCCACACATCGGTGACCTTGTCCCCGTTCCTGTCTAAGTATACCCACTCGCCATCTTCCATATCCCAATGCGGGGTAGCTGCGAAAGAGGTCATGGATGCACCGACAGCCAGCAGGGCAGCTGCAGAAAGTACTGCAACTAACTTCGCTTGCTTTCTCATAATGAATGCACTCTCCTTTTTTCTTTTTGAGATCCTTTTACATCACGAGGACATTATACTTCCAATAGTTGAAATTATCGCAACTTTTGCCATATCATCCCTTTATTGGAAGGATATAGCTGCGACCGTTCGTAGCTTGTTGAGATCTAAAGGGGACCATAGGAGCCGTGTCTTCTTTAGCGCATAAAAAAGACATCAGAGGTCATGATATCTCTGATGTCTTATCTGGTCAGCGGGGATCTTGCCAGTTTATCTGTTATTGTACTGCGACGGACAGCTCATGTCCCCATTGTTCTATGATCTCTAAAGGTGTCTGTGTATACTGCGCGATCTTTTCGTAAGGGATATCATCGCGGATCATCGCTAATGTCACTGCTTTTTTAGCTTGAGCCTCTCCTTGTTCGATCCCTTGTTCGATCCCTCGTTCGATCCCTCGCTCCATAGCACGTGCTTCGATCAAGTCACTTATATTACACAAACGCTCCACACCTCCCCTCACTTCATCATCGATCCGTATCCCATAGTCCTGTATCAACGCCAGCTTTTCAGCTTTTGGGATCAGGTTACTGCATACCACCTGCAATAACCGCAGGACACTGTCTCCCGGCTCTGTCCGGTCATTGATCCGGAGGATCACTACGTTGATCAGATCATATCGCTCAGGTCCTCTCTCTACTGTCCCTATCATATCATATTTTTCGGTCCGGTACAAGGTAGCGGTGTTCGCTTCATAGTCAGGTACATCTCCCATACAGATCCAGATGGAATACACCTTCTCCAGACATCGGTAGTCGGTATCTTTACGGATGCTCTTTAGCTGGGAGCTCAGCCTCCGGGCAGCATAATACATCCCGCGGGCCTCTATATCATATCCTGTATGATATGCGTTCTGTATCTCCAGGTTGATATACATCCCGATATATCGCTCACCCTTTCCCGGATAGCAGGCGCGGAAGATGATATCATAAAAGATGTTCCCTTCGTTCAGGGTCTTATCCTCGTTCGATACCCCATCGATATTGGTCCGGTTCCGCTCTACCCCCGTTTTGGAGACAGAGATGCTGCCCGCTTCGATATACGTATCCTCGATATCTGACAAGGGATAGTCTGCGAATTCGGAGACAAAACGCTTTAGGATCCGTGCCAGGAACTGTCTGTTCGAGAACAGCTCTTTTAAGGTCTCGTCATATTTTGCCTTTCCTTCCTCTGTGCTGGCGATCATATTGCCTATCTCGTTCATCGCAGGGATCTCCTTTCTGTTGGATATAGAAACTGTCTTTAACTGAACGATGATGATATCCCGGCTAGGCGGGTAGTGATATATGGGCTTGGCTGACTGGGATTAAATGTAAATATGATATCATAGTCTGTAGATGAACGCAAGATATATAAGTGCATAAAAAAGCGCTGTCATAGCACTCTTTTTAAAGCTGCCTTAAGTCCAGATACATGAGATGGGTACCAGCTTATTTTTTCGTCTAGAAGAGTTGCTATTGGAGCCATGCAGATGACCACTCCCTTGCCTAAACTGCTTACTGTCCGGATATAGCGCAACTGTCTTCCATCATGGCAGATATAATAATGCTCATCTTCAAAGGCTGAGTATGTCATGTTGTAACGCTTTCCGATATCTTCCTTGTATGTGTGGGGCTTCCGTTTCTCATGGTCCTGGAGCTTGATATAGTTTTTGACCATCTTTTTTCTTTTTGATGGATAAATTTCAGGGGCAGGTGTGATCTGCATGGATCTCACCTGCCCCTGTGTAGGGCTATCTATTTCCCGATCGCCCCTTTTTGCTATCTTATTTTTTAGCAATGATATTTTAAACTAGATCATTGGCGATCATAACGAGCGATCCGCTCAGTCTTTGTTTTCGACCTTAGTCACTTCATAACCGGATACGGTCACTCTCTGATCGTTAACGTCTGTGGTGCTATCAGACTGCTTGATTTTGCCATTCTCATTGATCAGGAGTCTCACATTGCCATCGGAACGCTTCTGACTCATTAATACCTTGCCGTTCTTATCGGTAAGGCCAAATACCCATCCCTCATCGGAAGTCAAGATCCAGTTACCGACTTCGCTCAGGGAAACGATCTGGTAGGTAGCGCCATCGCCATAGTTGGTCACAAGCTTGCCATCCTCGGTAAAGTAGTAGTAACCTGCTCGCATCGGGGTCTCAGAACTTCCTCTGTAAACAGGGCTGTCGCCGCGATAGGTATCAAAATCTTCCATGTGATCTTCTGGTATTCCTGCTGTATCATCACCTAACCAGTACAGAACGGTCAGCATGACACCCTGATCGTTGAACAGATAGGTGCTGTTCTTGATGGACTTTGCGGCCACATAAACATTGTTATCAACCTCAGTTAACCTGCGCTCATCATCATCGATCCTGACTGCGGTACCCGGATCTTTTTCTGGTGATTTGCCATCATATCCGTCAAACTTTGTTGGGTTAACTGCACGGAACGGTCTGCCGTTAGAGTCTAGATAGAACCAATATTCATCATCAGAATAATCGTCATATGCAGTCTTCGGATAAGCTAAGATCCAATTCTTATCACGTCCGCCATTGTCTTCTCTATAAAATGCGGCAGACTTAGTCGCAGTCTCGTCCGAGCGAGTTGTCCATGTGGCAGAAGAACCTTTTTCATTTGTGTGATCGGGATCTACGGGTAGATGATTCCAGCCAGTGCGAGCCCAGCCTTCGTTCTGGTCACCCAGATAATACAGTTCATCGTCATCGCCGTCCTTGGTCCAGGTCTTCCAACCGCTCAGCATATAGCCATCTTCGTTGAAGATGAAGTATCCGCTCTGGCCGTCCCCATAAGACAGCTTTTTGATCTCGCCATGGTCATTGCCAGACCCCAGCACTTTACCGTTGCTGCTGAAATACATCCAGACGGTCTCGATGGAATCGATCTCATCGTCATCATCCAGAAGATCGTCGTTATCCATAGATACCCACGCATTGGCAACGCGTGCGCCATCCTCGCCCACATAGAACTTGTCATCATCATCCTCGATGACGCGGTCCTTGGCCATGAAGCCATCCTCAGCCAGATAATACCACTGGCCATTGGACTTTTTCCACACATCGGTGACCTTGTCCCTGTTCCTGTCTGAGTATACCCACTCGCCATCTTCCATATCCCAATGCGGGGTAGCTGCGAAAGAGGTCATGGATGCACCGACAGCCAGCAGGGCAGCTGCAGAAAGTACTGCAACTAACTTCGCTTGCTTTCTCATAATGAATGCACTCTCCTTTTTTCTTTTTGAGATCCTTTTACATCACGAGGACATTATACTTCCAATAGTTGAAATTATCGCAATTTTTGCCAATTTCTACCGATCGATAGTGCAGAAGTGGCTGATCGACAAAAAGCAAGAGCGCTCTTGTTGCGTCCTGTATCTATTCTATAGCCGCAAGTGTATCCATTTTCTACCTATTTGGTTTTGGTCATCGACCGGATGTATATACTGCGCATTCCAGCTGGCGGTCATAGGGCTCCGCTTCTACATGTGCCTGCGCATATACCTGTGCATCCACACATCCCATAGTCTGGTAGAAGGCTTGAGTTTCCGCGGCAGAGTGGGAGGAGATGTACAGCTTCTTGGCGTCCTGTTCTCTGGCCCATTCCTTTGCCTTCAGAAAAAGAGCACGTCCGATCCCCTTCCCCCGCATATCTGCCGATACATGGAGACTGGATAAGTCCAGATAACGCTGTTCACCGCCAAAAAGTCCCGGTTCTACGGAGACGAATCCCTTTAAGCGTCCGTCCGCAAATGCTCCATGGACAAGACCGCCGGTCTGGAGGGTGTTCTTTAAGCAGCCGATCAAGGTCTGGTAGTCGGCTTTAGACCAGTCATCGATAAAGGGCGCGTGCTTGATCTGCCAGGTGTCCCCGATCTTCCGCCAGCAGTCGGTGACGACCTGACGGCGGATAAAGTCTTGAAAAAGTGCCGGATCCAGCTCATCGGCACATATATCCTTATATTGGATCATCATAAGATACCACCTCAAATGTACATGATCTTTTCCCGAGCATAACATATTTTGTGCAGGAAGGCAAGGACATGGAGACGATAGGATGCGACCGTTTCAGAGAGGGGTAAAACGTATTTTTCTGTCATATCTTGACTTTTGGCGCGATCTTTTCTATCATTGGAAGTACAAAGCAGCGCAGGACAGCATTGGGAAGGCGCGGGATCAGCGGATAAGGGCAGTATAGCACGAAAGAAAGAGGGGCGGCTGGATGGATACGCATATATGGGAAGGGTTTAAGGACGAGTTGAGAAGGCAGAACATGTCGGAGAATACGATCCGTTCCTATCTGTCTGCTTTGCGCCAGTTTTTCCAGATCTATCCGGAGCTGAATGCAGCAAACCTGCGCTTGTATAAGATCTATCTTTTGGACCATTATAAACCACAGACGATCAACCTGCGGATCCAGGCGCTGAACAGCTATCTCCGATACATAGATTGGCAGGACGGCCGTATCCTGCGGGTCAAGATCCAGCAGAAAGGCTTTCTGGACCATGCGATCAGCGATGGGGACTACGAATATCTGAAATCGCGGTTGCTGAAAGATAAAAAGTACCTTTACTATTTTTTGATCCGTTTTATGGCGGCCACCGGGACACGGGTCAGTGAGGTGATCCAGTTTACAGTGGAGGATGTTAAAGCAGGCTATAAGGATGTCTGTTCTAAGGAGGATAAGGTGCGCCGCGTTTACATACCGGATCTGCTCCAGAAGGATGCTCTGCGATGGCTAGAGGAGGTCGAGCGGGAGTCCGGGTATATCTTTTTGAATCCATCAGGCGGGCGCATCTCTACCGGGGGGATCCGGAAGCAGCTGAAGGTCCTGGCGGCCCGTTATCAGTTGGATGAGCAGGTGGTCTATCCGCATTCCTTCCGCCATCTTTTTGCCAGGAATTTCATTGAGCGCTGTGATGATATCTCGCTGCTCTCCAACCTTTTGGGGCATGAGAGCCTGGAGACTACCAGGATCTATCTGAAAAGGAGCAGCACGGAGCAGAAGAGCATCATCAATGAAGTGGTGGATTGGTAGAGGACAGGTGCATATCAGCGCTGCTGCACCTGCAGGACGACCCTATGCTCGTGGTGCAGGAGGCGGCTGATGGTAAAGTATAGTAAATTATAGAATGAAGTAGTGCAGACGGAAAGCGATATAAGACAGGGAGGACAGGATGGGAACAGATAAAAAGGAGCAGGGAAGAGATCCCTTTTTAGAGGGCTTTGGGAAGCTGTATGCAGGTATCGTCGCGGTGGGGGTATTGTGTGTGCTGGTACTGTTCCCACTGTATTTCAGGAACTATTACTTTGATATCCTGGCGTCGAAATACCTGTTTTATTGTGTGGTGATGATCGGGATGTTCGGGATCTGTCTGCTGGCAGCGATCGCGTTTTTGGCAGTGGATCTGTTAGAATATAAGCTCGCCCATACCAAGGCTTTTTTGCAGAGATTTTCTTTAAAGGCACTGCGGGATGCATTGTCCCCTATGGACTGGTGCCTGCTTTTTTTTCTGGCAGTGGGGATCGTTTCTACTCTGCAGTCGGATTATCTTTTTGAAGCCTTTTGGGGAAATGAGGGGCGGTTCACAGGGCTTTTCCTGCATCTGATCTATGGGGTAGGTTTTTTTCTGGTCAGCCGTGTCTATCAGCCAAAGGACTGGCATCTGTACGCCTTTCTGGTGGTCGCCATGCTGGCACTGCTCTTTGGGATCACCGACTATTTTCAAATGGATCTGCTCCACTTTAAGGTGGAGATCTCTGATAATGACCGGGATACGTTCATGTCCACTTTTGGGAACATCAATACGTATGTGACCTATGTGGGGATCGTGCTGGGCTGTATGAGCGTCTTGTTCGCGCGTGAGGAAAAGGGCTGGAAGGCGGTACTCTATTATGTGGGCTTTCTGATCGCTGTGATGGCTCTGATCATGACCAACAGTGATAATGCAGTCCTTGCCATCGCCGTGGTCTTTGGAGCGCTGCCCCTTGCGGTGTTTCGGAAATGGCGGGGGATCGAGCGGTATCTTTTGGAGGTGGCAGGCTTTTGCGCTTGTGCCCGGGCGATCGGATGGATCAGTACGGCAATGGCTGGCAAGGTGATCGTGCTGTATGGATTTTTCGGCATATTGATTCGCATGAGAGTGCTTTTGCTCATTGCGGTGTTATGTCTGGCCATAGGGGCCGGCATCCATTTTGGGATCGGATGGGCGGATAAGGCAAAGTTAGATCGTGATCTGGGAAAACGATATGTCGCAGCCTGGGGGATCTTTATGGCTTTGTGCATGGCGGTCGTGCTCTTTGTGCTGTATGATGCGAACCAGGGAGGGAACGCCCAGCGCTATGGCGAACTGGGGAGTTATCTGCATTTTTCCGATGAATGGGGGACCTATCGGGGACTGATCTGGCGGATCACGATGGAGGCCTATGGAAAGTTGCCTGCAGGACATAAGATATGGGGCTACGGTCTGGATACTTTGGGCCTTCTGCTCTTCCCTTATCAGAACATGACCGGCAAGATCGTAGGACAGGTGTATGACAGCGCCCATAATGAATATCTGCAGTACCTGGTGACCATCGGTCCGATCGGCCTGTTCGCCTATATCAGCTTTTTTGCGACGGCTATAGGGAGCCTGCTGAAAAGAGCCTTTGATCAGGACTGGTGCATGATGGTGGTGTTTGGGGTGGGCTGCTATCTGGCTCAGGCCATTTTGACGATCAATCTCCCTATCGTCACGCCGATCATGTGGATGCTCCTGGCTGTGGGAGTGGCAAGGGCAAGGAGAGCTGGGGATTAAGGAAATACTAAAAATGAGCCAGGCTTTTTCCAGCGGCCATCCATGCTAAAAAGCGCTGAAAACCCTGATAAAACAAGGAAAAACAGACGGTCGGGGATGCTTGAAAAAATGGAAGAAAAAACGATAAAAAATGTGTTGGTTAGCAACACGTTAGCAACAAACCCTTATCTTCTCAATTTCCGTCCTTAGATCCTCCAGGCTCCGATGGCCGTATACCCGGTTTGTGATGTCGGTGCCGAAGCTGTGCCCCAGCATCCGCTTGCGGTCATTTTCATTTACCTTGTACCGTTCACATAGGCTGGAAAAGGTGTGGCGGCAGTCATGAGGAGTATGATAGGTACTGATCCCCCATCCAGGCAGGAGAGCCCGCATCGCCTTTCCCAGACCGCCGTTCCGTGTCTCTGGAAAGATTTCGGCCGTGTCCCCGCCATTTCTCTGGATCCTCGCTCTAACGAGGGGGAGGATAGCAGAGTGGATCGGAACGATGCGGTCTTTGCTGGCTTTGGTCTTTACGCCGCCCTTAAAGTACCGATCGTCCAAGTCGATCTTGATCGTACGATATGCCGCGATGCGGTATCCGGAATAGCACATGATGAGGAGGAGCTCAGCGGCGGGGTTATCCTTGTGCTCCCACAGGATACGCAGTTCATCGTCGGAAAAAGGGATGCCATGTTCGTCGTCATCTTCGATGTTGATCCGCACATGAGCAGAGTAGTCCTTTTCAGCATACCCCTGCAGGTCAGCAAAATCATACATCTGATGGAAGAGGCTCACGATGAGTTCTAAGCTGGCGTGCTTGAGGGGGCAGTCATCCACTACCTTCTGCAGATCCGCATACCGGAGCTCCTTGAAGATCCTTTTGTGCAGAACGGAGCAGTTGCGGAAGGCGGCACGGGTGGCATACTTGGATGAATCGGAATATCCTTTTTTACCGGTCTCATACTTGTGCCGATAAAATTCATGATAGACCTCCTCAAAGGTCTTTTTCACGGGAGCATCATCTTCTGCGGCGGATGCGGCCTTGCGGACTTGGCCATAGTCGGCCAGGAGGGAGGCCACAAGGGATGGAAGGGCCTTTTCATCGCTCGCTGTGGGTCTGGGCGGGTATACGCCTGGGATATATGTACCGGCCTTGTAGGCAGTCAGGATGGAGAATCCATAGTACCAGTCATCCACATAAGCAAGGGCTTTTTGTGTGATCGGACGGCCATCCTCATCAAACTCCTTGGTAGGAGGATACACGCCGTAAGGGTTGGTACGGCCTTTTCCTAGATATTTGATCGAACCGAAACCATTGGGGAGTTTGGGATATTTCTTTCGGCGGGACATAAGATCATCCTTTCTGCAATGATATAGCTATAAGGAAATTTTGGGTATAAAAAATACACCCCTTGCCAGGATGCTTTTTGGATGATATACTATGTGTAGGTTTGAGAGACCTGTATATCATCCTCCGGGGCATCCCTGGAAATGGTAGCGGAGCCGTCCGGTGCTGGTAACACTGGGCGGTTTTTGCGTTTGACAAATAGCTCTATATGGAATATAATATGCTTAACAAGACAGCCGGGAGATAGATGGTGCCTATCCGTCCTGGCGAAGATATCTAGCTAAGTAAGCCGCCCATCCGGCCAAGGAGCAGGGCGGCTTACTTATTTTTCATATTGAGGATAGCAACGATCAAAAGACCAGCAGTCAATATGATCATAAACTCTTCATATGTACTCATAAGCACCACTCCTTCCGCAAGACTCAGAACGAATGGCCGCACGCCCTCCCGGCTGCCTGGGTAAGCATATCATATTGTCATGGTGCGGGTAGGAGGATCAATTCCATTTTTTGATATGCCCAGAAAATATCCTGTCAACAGTTTCCTTGTTGGGTAGAACATACTTTTCCTCTATTACGGAAAGGATATTATCATATAAGTCCCACAAAGGTGTGAACGAATCTTCACATATGGAAAATGAATGTTTTCCTAATCCTATGGTATTGCCTGTCATACCGCTCCATTGACGATCAAACCAATTTGTATACCAACCTCGTTCCTCGATGCATCTATTATATCTGGAGTCGTGGCAGGTTAAGTTTTCATTCATATGTTCCAGATTATTACGCATATGTTTGATCGACTGAAATGTTTCTGATCTTTCTTCTGAATGATGCAACTCTTGGCAGTCTAAAAGGTCCAATAACTCAAATGATAGCAAATATGATTTTTCTACCGCGATTAATAAAAAATGAATATCTCCAAAAAAGATGACCAAATGCTGGTGGAGTGCTTTACTACTATTGGGATATAAGTATAAATTTGTTCTATTTTCCACTATACGGTTATACTGGTTTGTGGTAATATTTAAATAGTTTTCTAAATATTTTAGTGTGTTAGATATTTGATAACGCTTTTTTAAATCAGGGTCATCGTCTGTAAGCGGCTCTACATATAAATAGACGTTATGGTAATTTTCAAATGTTCTCATACTTTACCTCTGGAAAGGATTATAATATGGACTATGTATATAAAACCCAAAAGGAAGGTTCGTTAGTAGCAAGTTTTTCATTTTTGGATGTTGACGGAAATGTAGTAACTGGTGAATATCGAGATAATAATATGCTCGATATCCTCAATGGCTTAGGGTATGCGTATCTTTATAATGAAATGCTTCACCAAACGCAACAACCTGCAAAGGGAGATTTTAATGGTATTATTGATATCACCAAGCCTGTCCAAATCACTATCATGCCGTATTCAGCCCCTGTATAGGGGCTATTTTAATCTCAACTTTATCAACTCTTCTGGATACCCCGTACATCTACAGAACCTGTCTTTTGTATATCATTCATATGCCTTTAACATGTCATCAGAAATCTTCAGCGCTGATCTACCCCTATCTTTTCGATCACAGCCAATGAAGGCTCGAACATGATGGTATAGCCGTCCACTTCCGTATGCTCCCCATATTTTTCGCGATAGCAGTCCAACGCTTCCTGAAGGAATTCTTCAGTAACGCCCAGATATTCCGCCAACTCATAGCGGTCCCGGCATCTGGCAAGGTATCCTTTGATGATCCCGGACAGCCCGATCAGCTTGTCATAGGCCCAGAGCCTTCCGGCCCGTTCTATCTTTCGGTTCAAGACCTTTCCTTGGTCTAAGATGTCCATGGTATTCGTATGATAATGCCCGATCTCTTCCGCCAGGACGCAGGCTTTCTGGGCAAGTGTCGGGATGTCCTGGCGGATGGCGACCCTGCGTCCTTTGATCCGGCCATCTGCTGAGAGTAAGGGCTTTTCTTCGGTCAAGAGGCCGATGCTGTCCGCCTCTGTCAATAGTTCATCGTAAGTCAATATGCATCACCTCATCAAATAGGATGGAGCATGGCAACAGTAACTCAATACTGATCGTAGATCTCGCCCCTGTTCCCGACATCGATGACGATCACGATACATTTACCGTTGTCTACTGTATAGATGATGCGGTAGCTGCCGACACGGAGCCGGAGCAGGTCGCTATGTCCTTTTAATCTCTTTATGTCTTCTCCATCAGGTAATCGCATGATAGCTGATACGATCCGGAGTTTTTCATTTTTCGGGAGCTTGTCGATAAATTTTTTGGCCTTTTTCTTGATGAGGATCTGATACATCAGTCAATCCCCCATTCTTTCTTACATTCTTCTAGGGTATAGTACGTATCCTTCTCAGGGTCAGGGTCGTTCTCGTAGTTCTCCAACATCCTTTGGCAGAAGATGTCATCTGCCTCTTCATCAGCAGCGACCCCCTGCACATACGCAAGGACATACCCCATCTTATAGTCTGGGATATTATCTAATAACGTGATGATCTGTTCTTTATTGCTCATATCGACACCTCTTTCTATGCTTTAAAAATCCTCGCCATCCATGATGGCATCGTCATGCGCTCGCATCTCATCCGTGACCTCTATGTCCGTCCGGGTGTGGGCGGCGTTGCCTAGGTACTCTGCTGAGGGTTCTTGGCCTGGGCTATTTTAGCCATATTAAGAATAGAAATTAAGCTGTTATTTTAGTTTACGGACAAATAAATCTTTGATAATCATATCATATTTATTCAACTCTAAGATTGAAGAACTAAAAATCAGGGTCGTAACTTCACGTAACATATCGTATGTGCATAGATTGTATGGGCCGATAAACTCCTTGTAAACATCCGATAATATGTTTTCACTATAATATTCTCTTAGGTCACAGATGGACTTAGCTACATAGTTATCTATTATTATAGGAGAATAATTTAACATAACTTCTTGATTTTTTAGTTTTAAATCCTTTTTATAACTCAATAAATAGTTATTTCTACATCCGCTAAGAGATAGTAAAATATTTTTGAATAGTGCTCTTAATGCATCGGTATAGCGTCCTTCATCTAAGAAAAGCCGATATGCATAGACATACAAATCTTGCAGTCTGGCATACTCAAAGGGACTCATTTTGAGCCTCACTTTCTTTATATCTAATATCTTAATGTTTAAAAGTGAAAGGATTATTTCATTAAAGTTTTTTGTTCCACCATCGTTATCCTTTGCATTTTGATATTCCCAAAATCCTATACCCCATTCAGAGTGCTGTTTTAATACTATATAGTCATAGTGAGTTTCTATATATTTTTTTCCTGTTGGAGATAACGAAAAATAATATTCATTTATTATAGGTAATTCATTCGTATCAATATGGGATAGTATCCGTTCTATTAATTCCTTCTTTCTGCCGCTTTTCTTTAATGCTCTTTCGGATAAGATTTCTTTTAGATCGGATACTTTCATCAGCCCAAGGATTTCTTCTGGGGGAGATAAGGTAATCAACCCTTCATTTTTGATTTCATTAAAATATGTTGGCATATTGATTATACCGTATTCATAGTTAAAATATTCTGGAAAAGTATCACCTTCTTTGTATGGATGTTTTTCAAATAAATGCAAAAATATGGTTTTTATATAGTCGGCATTGGGATGAGCGGACGCTTGTTGAAATGCTTCTTTTTCTAGTTGGCTTTCTTCGGCTATAGCAACTATATTAGATATATTTTTAAATTGAGGTTGAATATTGTTTTTTCTATTCGATATAGAGATTAGCTGGTCATTTATCCCTGTAGGTTCATTTGGGTCGAGAATATTTTTTTTAAGATTGATCTTGGAGTGCTTATGCTTTTTGAGGGCAGGGCTAATCATAAAATAAATTAATAAAATACCTAACAAAAAGAGCCCAACGGATATTTTTCGCGTATAGCTGTCTACACTATTATCTGGGATTGTTATCATTCCCATTATTACAAAAATGATCCCCCCAAATAAGCCTATGGTCTTCATAAAAGTTTTCATAAAAAATTCCTTTGATATCTTGTGTACAGGTCCGCATATATTAAGTTGCTTTAAGTGACATCATATCAGGCAATCTTGCAATATCACATTGCTTTCTCTATATCATCTGCGCAACTTTTGCTAAAATCATCATCCATAATATGCCGTAATGCGTGCTGGTAGGCCAGCATCTGTTTTTCGCAGTTTAGCCGCGAATTGATGAAAATAGTAAAGCTGCCATCTTCATTAGGATGGACTTCCTCTTCTACGGCTGTGTCCATATCCAAAAAATAAACCCCGATCGCTTCAGTCAATTGTGGATCATGCATGTCTACCCCTCCAGTATCATGGCCTGATGATGGTACATATCAACATCCCTCATCATGATTTCCCTGTTCCTGCTCTTTAAGTGTCTTCATAAATTCGATATGCGCTCGCAGGCGTTCAGGAGGGATGTCGCGGGCTACTTTAAAAAGGGTGCGGAGCTCTGGGTTCTCGAAAGCCTCTTGGGCGATCTCACGGGTCTCATCATTGAGGTAGTAGTGGTCATTAGTATTAGACTTTTCTTCAATGAGATCCGAACGATTGATGCCAAAATATTTTGCCAGAGCCTCGACTTTATCCATACGGGGAAGTCTAGTTCCGTTGCACCAAGTTGAAACAGCTGATTTATTAAAATTAAGGTCATTGATTAGATCAGATTGCGTTTTACCATATAATTCCATGTAGTGATTTAGATTTTTGGAAAAAATTTTCTTATATAGTTCTTCTGGCATCATTACTTACCTCCTGTGCCTTAAGTATAACAGAAAGTAGAAAAAAATCAATACTATAATTAAAATTATTCTACAAAAAGTATTGACAGTCTACAAAAAGTAGAGTATAGTGTAGTTTAGAAAAGGGAGGTGATATGAATTGGCGGAATTTCAGATTAGCCTTGCGGCGGCGAGAGTAAATGCAAATATGACACAAGAAGATACCGCAAAGGCTATGAAAGTAAGTAAAACAACTGTAGTAAATTGGGAAAAAGGCAAGGTTATTCCTGGAATTCCAGAAGTTGAAATGATGTCCAGGCTTTACAAAATCCCGCAAGATTATATTTTTTTACCATGCTATTCTACTAAAAGTAGATAATGACAATGCTGGATAGTTTAAGGATGGGGAGAGGAGCATGGAAGGGGGTGAGGAAAGGGTGATTATTAGAAAACGACGATTGTCGATTGCAGAACGGCAGAAACGTCTGGACAGGATATGTAAGATCGCGGGATATGTGGTCCCTCTTATCGTTTCTGCTGTGGTAGCGACGGTGGTTAACCTTGTGGTGTTACGATAAGGAGGTGAGGGAGATAGGAAGGAGGTGGTAATAGATCATGAAAAAAGAGATCCTGACAGCCGCAGAGGCAGCTCGGGAGATCGGATGCACGCCCCAGAAGGTCCGGGAGCGTATGAAGAGGAAGCTCTGGGACTTGGGGGAGGTCATCCCAAGGGCAAAGCTGGGGAACAAGGAAAAAAATGAGTATAACATCCATCGGCATAAGCTGGAACGGTTCCTGGGGAGGCCACTGCGGGATGACAGCCAGGTGGAGCAGATGGCGATATGAGGATAGAAAGGAAGGGGATACATGAAAGTTTCTACAGTAAAGGAGGCCTGGGATCTGGCAGATAGATTGTTCCCATCAATCTATGAGCTGGACAGCTCTTCTATAGAACGAGCCGGCTATAAGGTCTACAAGTCGACGGCGGAGGGTTCCAATGCCCGCATCTGCGATCTGAACGATCGGCTGGAGCTCAACTATGATAACGGGCTCTCAGAGAGCATCTGGATCGAGGAGCGGATGGCGGAGGACAACATCGCGATCGTCGGGATGTATAGCGAGAGGACCATCTTCGGTGATGTGAAGGTGAAGGATGTGAAGGAGATCACCTACCACCACGTCCTCGGCATGGTCAACAAAACGCTGGATGATGGCCGGTCCGGGATAGAGATCACGATGTATGGGGGCGAGACCACTTCGTTCGGTCACGATACCCTCGCCTATATCAGGCTCGCATGAACCCACCCGCCCCGGAGGTCACGAGGGCAGAGAGGACAAACCATGACAGATGGACAAGTGGTACAGTATCTACAGCTGGTGGACCGCAAGCTCTCCATCCTGACCGCCGGCATCGACTGGCGACCGGAGTACGGACCAGAGCTGGAGGCCATCGATAAAGAGATCAAGGGACTGCGGAGGCTGATCGATCGGGAGCAGGCCAGGAGAGAGGAGGGAGAGCGGAGAGATGGAGAGTAGGGAGACAGAGGGGATTGATTTCCTTCCCGTCGGGAAGGTACACCCGACACCGAGGCAGGAGATGGAGTGGCGCATCCGCTGGCTAGAAAGGGAGGTCCTGGTCCTGATGGCCCTCTGCATCGCTGTGACTACGGATGCCGCGGTGACCGCGATCCTGTTAGGGCGGGTGCTGGGGGTGGGCCTATGACTGACAAAAAGAGATGGACCCGGCAGTAGGGAGCTGCCAGGGTCCAGATGATAAAGACTGATACCTATAGTATAAAGGTTTTTTAGAGGAGGTGCAAGTATGGGTTATTATAACGTTTGCGCAAGATGCGGCGCCCATCTGGATCCGGGTGAGCGGTGTGACTGTGCGCATAAGACGGACGCAGATATGGGGAGTGAGATCCCCTTGAGGGCTGTCATCTCGGATATACGCGTCCGCCCTGGAGGTACAGCGGCTCCGGGCATGGCTCTGCCATATGGCAGGATAGAAGGGAGGATGGCCACATGAAGGAGAGGCTGATGAAGAAGGCGGAGAAGGCACGGCGGCGCGATATCCACAGGCTCCTAGACCTGGCGCTGGACATCAACGGGCTCGGGGAGAGGAAGCGGTCCGTCACAGGGTGCAGGCCAACGGTCTTTTTCGAGTACAGCGGTCATGTAGCCAAGATCCGCGTGGATGTACATAGATATGGATGGGAGCCCGATCAAGGTCCAGACTTTTGCGTTTCGGCGTATACGGATGGATCCGCTGGTCTATGTGATGCCGTCCGGGAACTGGAGGGATGTATCGCGGGAGAGAGGATCGTGGGATGAGCGGGTATCTGGGTGTCGGGGCGGAGGAGGAGATCGTCCTCTATGTCCCGGCCCATGGGAGCAGGCTGGAGAGACAGATGAGAGCCTATGAACAGGCAGAAAGAGAGGATGGATATGGGCACTATACATGCGGTCATCACACAGGAGAGGGCGACGATATCCTGTAACTTCGAGCAGGTGAGGGAGGCGATCGAGGCCAAGCTGTCGCAGTATGAGGGCGCTGTGTTCTCAGAAGGGAGCAAGGCGTACGCCAAAAAGGAAGTGGCCGCCCTGCGGGCGGAGAAAAAGACGCTCCAGGAGAACCTGCGGACAGAAAAGAAGAAGTACATGGAGCCATGGGAGGCGTTCGAGGCGCAGGCGAGGGAGCTGATCTCCATGTATGACAGGCCGATCGGCTCGATCAGCGGACAGATAGCGGCTCTCGAGGAGGCGCGGGTCGCGGAGAGGAAAGGGCTCATCGCACAGCTGTATGGGGAACTGGTCCATCCGGACCTCCAGAGATATATCCCGCTCCCCAAGATCTATGATCCCAAGTGGGAGAACGCCACCACCAGCAAAAAGAGGATCGAGGAGGATATGCGCGGCATATGCGGGCGGACGGACAGCGACCTGGCCGTCATACGGTCCATGGGGTCCGATGCGGTCGAGCGGGCGTTGTGCGTGTACGAAGGGAGCCTCAGGCTGTCCGATGCGGTCACATATATCAATGACTATGAGAGGCAGAGGCAGGAGGTCATGGAGCGGGAACGGGAACGCCAGCGCAGGGAAGAGGCCGAGCGTATCCGCCAGGAGGAGCGGCAGAGGGTCCTGGGAGAGCAGAGGCTGCAGAGAGAGCGGGAGGACGCCAAGAGGATAGCCGAGGAGGAAAAGGCTGCTGCCGTGGAGAGGGCGAGGGAAGAGGCTGCTCAGGAGGCCATAGAGAGCCTCATCCCGGATGCCGGGGGCGTAGCGTCCACATATCACTATCGCATGGATCTGACCACTGACGGGAAGGAGAAGCTGGAGATGTACATGGATAGTGTGGGGATCGAGTGGGAGCTGATGGGATGATGGGGAACCTGGATATCTATGAGAGGGCCCGGGCTGTCCCCCAGGAGGCCCAGCGCCGCATCAATGGCGGCCGCATGAACGGGAAGACGGACATCAACCCTATGTGGCGGATAAAGAAGCTCACGGAGCTCTTTGGCCCTTGCGGCATCGGATGGTACTACAAGCCGGTGAGGAAGTGGATAGAGACGATCGGGAGCGAGGCTGCAGCGTTCGTCGATATCGAACTGTTCGTCAGGCATGAGGGTGAGTGGTCCATGCCGATATCCGGGACCGGTGGGAACATGCTGGCAGAGAAAGAGAAGAGCGGGATCCATGTGTCGGATGAATGCTTCAAGATGGCGACCACCGATGCCATATCGGTAGCCTGCAAGCAGCTCGGTATCGGAGCGGATGTGTACTGGGGCGCGGATCCTACAAAATATGCCCGGCAAGAGGGTGGAGAGAGCCAGACGGCTGGCGGACCGCCAGCCAGTCGTTCCCCCGGACCCTCAGGCCAGCCGCCAGCCAGACCTCCAGCAGATCCGCCTGAGCTGATAGGTACGCAAGAGATCGACTGTCTGTCCGTTGAGATGCAGAGGACCGGGGTCAAGGAAAAGACCCTCCTGGATGCGGCCCATGTCGATGATCTGCACAGGCTGACAAAGCCTTTATATGAAAGCCTCATGAAGCGGCTGAACGCGACACCGGATAAGCCGAGGGAGAGCTATCCGGAGACCATACCACCAGATGACATGGATGACAGCGGTCTGCCATGGGACACGCCAAAGAGGTAGATATGGACTGCAGGGGAAAGTTAAAGAGTGTATCCAAGAACTGGATGACCGGCAGCTGGGAGGTCACCTTTGAGATCCAGGATGACATCACCAGCGCTATCGACGGGATAAAGGAAAAGGCCCTCTCCATCACCGCTAAGATCTACCGGAAGAAGCGGAGCCTGGATGCGAACGCCTACTATTGGCAGCTCATCACAAAGCTATCGGAGGCTGTCGGGATATCCAAGGACAGGGCCCATAACATCATCCTAGGACGATATGGGCAGCTGGAGCGTTACGATGACCGTCTGGTCTATGTAGTGGTCCCGGACACGCCAGAGGGTGCAGAGAGGGCCTTTGACTTTGTCATCACCGAGATCGGTGGCGTGGTGGGCGATATAGAGAGTCT
>CAJUSS010000008.1:18112-49341 GCA_910588895.1 uncultured Lachnospiraceae bacterium | reverse complement strand
ATCGACCTTAAGATTTCCCCCAATGCGATGGAGTATATTCGTCACAACAGTATCCACATGCTCTGTAAATTCGTAAAAACGCGGAATACACGCATCTGCTCTCACGATCTTCTTCAAAGTATCTGTCATTAAAAATGTGCCTGTATTGCGATTCCCGTATGGATTGTTGATCATCGTGCTCTGCACAACTGAGCTTACCGTTTCATCAAGATAAGATCTATACATCCGTGGGGCAGCCGGAATAGCCTCATTATGAAAAAGCAATGTTTTTCCCATTTGATCCTCCTCCACATCCGCCAAAAGTATCGCTTATCAAATACTCTATATAGCATGTAAGATCGATCCCGATCCCATCCTCAAAAAATACATGGTCCTTTTTTTCTTTTATCAAGCATTCCAATCTCTCTTTTTGCATTTGGATATAATCTCTATGATCCTCTGGGCTGACTTCAAAAATATATTCTTGCAGACAATTTCCTGTTTCATCAAATAAGCAGAGTGCATCACGCCGGGTTGAATATACCGAAAGTATGTCTCCTGATATCTTTGCGCAAAATGCCGCACTATTTTCTTCAAATGCGTTGCTGATACCTGACCTTTTGTTTTCTTCAAGTTCGAGATCGACCGTGATCATATCATAGCTGATCGGATCGATCCGATCACATATCAATCTTCCTTTACATGGAACACGCATGATACCTTTTCTAAAAAAGAAAAAGCTATTATATCTTCCTCTTTTTTTAACCTGTATCCGATCAATGATCCCTTTATCTTTATCCCATATGATCATGCGGTCCCCAATGCGATTCAGTATCCAGAATCTTTTTCCATCGTAGCAGATCCCTGAAAAACCAATATCCTCTCCACCGATCTTATATAAGAAAGTACTACATGTCTCCATATCAAATTCGATCATAGCATTTGCACAGCTCGATGGCATATAGATCTTCCCATCTATCATACAACTTTGTTTAAACCAAAACGCATCTCGGTCCCGTACAATAGGCCACAGCAACTCTGCAAATTCATTGTAATGATCCACTTTTTCATTTTCTGTATCCAATCTCACGATAGCTCCATATGATAGCGGGATAAAAAAAAGATATTTATCATATTCATATATATTGATAAAATCAGCTGTACTTTGAGATGGCATCCGCCTATACTTATCAGGATCTGACCTCAATGGTATCGACATCAGCTTTTCCATTGAAATATCAAACACCTCAATATTTTCTGCATAGACTGGTGCCAGATATAACTTCCCATTTTTCAAATATAAGGCCCTATATGTCTCAGATGAAGTTTTTGATGGAAGCGTACAGACCAATTTCGTTTTTCTTGATGCCTTATCAAACCGAAATAATCCTCTTGTTAAAAATGCACAAAACCAAATGGAATCTCCAACATCAATAAAATCTATAACTCGTAAGCGTTTATGGTACTCATATGAAGTATGCTCCACATTTTGTATCATCAGCTTTTTAGTGCGTTCATACAACTGCACTATGGAACTTTCATCTCCATAATATCCGTCACAGAGTACCACCGCCCGATCCACATCCGCCGTATCATCATATATCCCCCACCCCAACTCCCGATACTCTCCCACCAATCTCTCATACTCATCCCTCAACTCCGGCCTGAGACTCCTGATCGTCGCCTCCATCAGCGGATGCGGCCTCCACAACAGCGCCACCTCATCCTGCTTCTCCCGAAACACCCGGAATACATCCCGCATCTTCGCGATCATCTTCTCCTCATACTTGATCATCGCCCCCACACTGGTATTATAAAAGACGATCTTCTTCCAGCTCCCGTCCTCCTTCTGTATGACCTTCAGCCATTCCTCCGGGATCTTTATGTCTTCTTTCCGGGTCTTCTGCACCTTATCCAGCTTCGGAGAACCAAGCCCCAAGATCTTCTTTTCCCAATAGGATCTGGGGATCTTGTCCGTCTGCATATTCTCCATCATCAGATCGATATAGATCTGCCGCATGGCTTCGGACTGGACGATGACTTTGTCTGCGTAGATCACTGCCGAGACGACACATAGATGTTCGATCCCTTTGACCGCTTCTCTGTTTGCAGGATCGATCTCGTTTAATATAAAATAAGGTATGTATACTAACTTTTCTGTGTACTGCTTTAGATTTTTCGAATAAAAAAACGGATGTACACTGGTCACGAGATTGTGCTCGTCGTAGGGATTGTGGATAAAGATCATATCCGGACGTCGTGCGGCAAAGTCATAATCCTGATACCGCGTTATCGGCACATAGGCCGGATACAGTCCGCCTTCGTAATGCTCTTCGGCAAAGCTGCCGTCCGGGTTTTTATCATAGTAAGGGATGGGGATCACATAGGCATCGCAGTCCGGATCCTCGTCCGCGGCTTTCCAGACACTTTCCAGGGAGTCCCACATGGAAGCTTTATAGGGGAGAAAGACCGCCTCTGTCCGGATCTTGATCTCCTTTTCCACATGATCTTTTATCTGGTCCAGCAAAGCCGTCAATGCTCCTACAGATCCATCCACGTCCGGCAGCAGCTGCCGGGACCGGGACTGCGCTATACGATCAAGATCGCCGCTCTTATCTTTCTCTTCATCAGCCGTCCCATAGAGCGTCCCGTAGATCTGAAAGACCGCCTCACAGTAATCTTCCAAAAGCCGGACCGCAGCAGAGCCTTCTCCCTCCGATGCTTCGATCTGTTCCCCGATCCGGATCGCGGCCTCTTGGCATTGACCTAGAAGACCTGCCGCCTCTTCTCTATGTCCTGCCTGGGCAGTGGCCCAGATCTCTTTTTGAGCCTGTTCCAGAAGGACCAGCAGTTCTTGCAGCTGTACTTTATCGGCTTTTCGCATGGCTTTCTGGTCTCCTTTCTGGTCGGTGTGTGATCGTGATACAGTCTTAGCCGCTCTGCCGGATCAGCCGGATGGATGTATCTGCAAAACGCCAAGAAGGCGTGGAGCCGCTCCGGCCGCATGGCGGCAGCTCGAAAGGCCTGCGCTTTCCCTTGATCTGCGGCATCCGCTGCACGTCTGCCGCCCTATGGATCAGAAAACCCGAAAACATCTGGTATTTAAGCGCCCAGCCTGCTTTCGCCTTTCCTGATACGCCTTGCCCTTGCATAAAAAATAAGGAATATTGGTCACCGGTATCTTCCGATACCTGGTGATGCAGAGCGCTATAGGATACCTGCCCTCTGCTTCGCTCCCTGCTACATCAAGTGTGCCGTCGCCGTCTGTTCCCAGACAGTTCTGGCTGCCATTACATTTTTCATGCCTCTTAATGCATCGCCTTTGAGATCATGCGTCTTATCTCCATGGGGCTCTCACTTGTTCACAGGGTCCTGGCATACCCAATGCACAGACACTCTCTGCCCTGTATCCCAAGGCTGTCTGTCTTCTAATGCCGACTTGTCTTTTTCTATCACAGACCGGTCTCCAGTCCGCTGCAGATGCCGTTCCTCTATGATCGGTCATGGACCGAAAGGACCGGCATCCTGGTCAAATGAGCGCACATCGCCCTCATTTATCTGGATCTTGCGTCTTCATGATCTTATCCTATCTTGCCCGTACTTCTTTCTTCTCTTTCTTGCCCGGCTTTTCCCTGCCGACCCTTTCTCCTGCTCGGCTCTCGCTTACTTGGCTCTTTCTATTTTGCTCTTACCAGACCCTTACCTGACCTGTCCTCGCTGCTCCGTCTGCTGCTGCATCCCATCGCCGACAGGCCAATGGTCCTGCGATGCGCCCCGCTTTTTCGCATTCTGCGCCGCGTTCACCTTCTGCCCGGCCTCATACCCACAAGCGGGACAATAAAACCGTCCCTCCTGTTTCTTCCCCATAGCGCCGCACCGGCTGCATACATTGCTGATATCCTTCCCGAACACCTCCACAAGCTCCGCGCCCTGCTCTCTGCATTTCTGCCTCAGTCGGCTGCGGATATAGCCTCTCTGCCATGTGGTGGAGCGGTAGTTGCGCTCCTTTACGGGGCCGCCCCTGCCGCTCTTTGGGAGCTTGGGCAGATAGATGGTCCCGGGTCTTTCTTCCCGGAAGAACCGGTTCAGTTCCTGGTTGATATAGCTGTGTAGCTTCTCTTCCATCCGGTGCTTCCCCGCCTGGTACTTTTTCCTACCCGGATTAGCCTCACGGTTGCGGTGATAGCGGCTGGTCTGTTCTCTGAGCCAGTCGGAAAGCTGACTCTGCAGCTGACCATACTGTTCCCCATACAGGTGTCCTTCGTCGGTCACCAGCATGGTCATCATCCCCATAGAGAGCCCGATCTTCCGGTCATGGTCTGCACGCTTTTTGACCGTGACATCGATCGGTACCCGGATCTCCACCGCTCCCCGCTCCGGGAAAAGGCGGAGATAGATCTGCCTCCTATACTGATTCCCATCGGTCAATGGGATGTGGATCCTCTTCCGCTTCTCCTTCACGGAGATGTAGATCCCATGATCGCCGTAGCGATAGGCCCGTTCGGTTATGGAAAAGCCCGCCACCTGCTCCACATGCAGCCTTTTTGTCCGCTTCCGCACCTGCCTGCGCAGATAATTTTCCAGCTTTTTCACATCTACCTGGGATGCAAGGGCATCGTACTGCCTTTGGACCTCCTTTGGGAGCTTTTGCTCTGTGCCATTTAAGGCTGCATCAAATGCATTGTTCACCTTTAACAGATACCGGAGAAAATGCTTTTCTTCCTCCTTTAGCTCCTCATGGGCGTTCACCTGTTTTCCGACTTGGGTCTTGACCATGGTCCAATGGGCCCTGAGCTCCCGCAGCGCATCGAAGATGGCCAGATAAAAATAGACGGACGGCAGACCTAAGCTTTCCCGGAGGCCGCTGCGGGTCATCTCATTCTGTACCGTGTAGCCCGGATAAAGCTTTGAAATGCTGCGGATCCCGCCGTAGCGCTGGTAGACATGGTCTTTCACATCGGCATAGTCCCTGGCGATCCTTAGGAGCTTCTGCATGTCCTCCTCTGGTATCCTGCCTTTATTGTATTGGCGGATGATCTTGCATACGGTATCCGGCATTTCCACCTTCCTCTGCGGCCATCTATGCTTGTACTATGGGCAGATATGCAGCCAGGTGTCCCCGGCCGATCCTGCGTCCTGTGTCCCAAATGGTGTACCTTGTTGGACATAAAACTGCAAACAAGATCACAATTTGGATATCGGCCATATTTGTATGACCATAAGGGATTTTAACACAATTTTTGCTGAAAAGCAAGGTATGGGACTCTTCTGTGCTGGCAATTTCTACATGCAGGCAGACTGGCGGGGCCAGGACTGCAAGGTGTGGGATGCCGTGCCAAAAGGTACACCATTTGGCACACCTCCCATACCCTATTTTCTGTTTTCTTCATGTCCGTTCCACCGGACAGCATCTCTTCGTCCTCTGCTGCCGTCTGTCTCTTTCCTGTGTCTCTGCCTTTTTATGTACCCCCACCTTGGCTCCCTTTTCCATACACTCCTCCTTATCCATACGCTCCTCCTTTTTCACATCTCCGTGACCCTACGCCTCTCGCGCCTTTTAATCCTACACCTCTCACGCCTTATAACCCTTACGCCGCTCACGTCCTGCGACTTAAGCGCTCCCTCCTTCTCCCACGTCCCCTCGTGACATACTGCCAAAGCCCGGCCGTCTTGCTCCCTGCCCTCTGCGGCAAAAAGAAGTCACCGGCATCCCGCACAGCTTTGCCGCACGCCTGCAGCTCAGCTCCCCGGACAGCCATTTTTCACAGACCTGTTCAAAATTATCCGGCAGGGGCTTTGGCGGCCTGCCAAATTGTATCCCCCTCCGTCTGGCGGCTTCGATCCCCTCCCGCTGTCTCTGCCGGATATCATTTCGCTCATTCTCCGCCACAAAGGACAGGACCTGCAGGACGATATCGCTCAAGAACGTACCCATCAGATCCTTCCCCCGCCGTGTGTCCAGAAGGGGCATATCCAAGACCACGATATCTACCCGCTTCTCCCTGGTCAGCACTCTCCACTGCTCCAAGATCTCCTCATAATCCCGGCCCAGCCGGTCGATACTCTTGATATATAAAAGGTCGTCCTTCTCCAAACGGTCGATCATCCGCTTGTACATCGGCCGCTCAAAGTCCTTGCCAGACTGCTTGTCCATGTAGATGTTCTTTCTCGGAACCTCCGCCTTCATGAGCGCGATCATCTGCCGGTCTTCCTTTTGCTCCTTTGTACTGACGCGGGCATAACCATATGTGTTTCCCATATGTTCCTCCTTTTCCTTTTTCTTGACCGATGGTGACCTCTCTATCTTAAACGGTGATGCTCTTTACGACCAGATTTGCAGAAAAAAAAGAAAGATGAGACGGCTGCATCTGTGTTTTCCAGATGCAGCCGTCTCATTTTATGATCCGTATAGCTCTGCTCTTCTATCTTTCTAGAGCGTTATATCTTCAACATTAACCCCCATCGACGATAATTTCGCGATCACCCCTCTCAATTGATAGTCCAATTCTTCATTTTCGTGATCTTTATTTGCTTTTTTGATCCGCTGCAGGTTCATATACGTATCGATCGTAAAGTTGATCGATTCTTTTTCTGCCATCATATCCTCCTTTTCTTTTATTGACTTTTATACGATATACCCTTTTGCTATAGATCAAGTATAGCAAAGAAAAAATTTCGTGTAAAGTCCTATATCCAGGTCACTTTCCACAGGTCGTCCGGATGCTTGCGACCACAGCGTTTTACCCAAAGGGCACGATGTCGTACGGTTACCAAAGGTCTGCTGCAGGAGGGACCTGTCTGGGCGTCACCGCTCCCCCACATCCTTTACATACGCCGCCGTCTCCTCATCCACCCCTTCAAACAGCAGGTTCTGCTTCCGTTTTGGCTTGTCCAGATACTCCTTTCGGATCGTCTCATCGGTCCGCTCTACCTCTTCTAAAAGCTCCGCCGCCGACATCCTTAAGCCCCCCTGGCCCAGGATGATGATCTGCTCTAAGCCGTCGGAGGTGGCTACGGTGACCCGGTATTTCTTTGCCAGCTCGTGGACCGTCTTTTCGATGTATTGATCGGCGGTCTCTGCTTCCTTGGTGTAGACGACATGGATATTGAGATATTTCTGCACCTCGCAGGCATGGCCCGCCACCCGGTAAGCATCAAAGACCAGGATCACATGGCATTCCTTAAAGCCCTGGTAATTGCACAGGATATCCATCAGGCGCTGCCTGGCCCCGTCCAGGTTTGTCTCCGCCAGCTCCTTTAAGCTGTCCCAGGCGAAGATGATATTATAGCCGTCCACTAAGAGATATTCCTCCACCGGCTCCGATGGCTGCCAGACCCGTTCACGGATAGCCTTTCGTCCCGAAAGGCTGCCGCCGGGCGCTCTCTGCTCTGACAGGAAACGCTGGCGCTTGCTGTCCCCGTAAGTGCGGCGGAAGATCTCCTCTAATTCTTTATCACTCTCTAAAGACCCTGGATAGCCGCTCTGGGCAGAAGCTGATCGGTCCCTCGCGCTCGCTCTCCCCTCGGTCTTTCTTCCTGTCTGTACAGGAGCACCAGGCGCTTTGGACAACAGGCCGCTAACAAGCCCCTCATCCGCCGTCCCATCCTCTCCTGCCCTGCCGCCTTCCGCCAGTCTGCCCCCTCTTTCCACATGCATATACTCCTCCACCTGATACCAGGGGACGATAAAGCCTGCGCCATGGGAGCAGAAGACCGAATCCGGCGTGTTCGCTATATCCAGCTTTGGATCGTACGCGTCTGCGGCTAATACCGCTTCCTCGTCATGGCATGGACCATAGCCCTGCATCGTGCAGATCAGCCTGCCCATCCCTTTCGAATAGGCGGCCACCTTCAGCTGATAGCCCCGCATCTCCACCACCGGCGCGCTGCCGGTCAGGATCGCCGTCTCCCCGGTGGTCTCCGAGACCTGGAAGGTACCGCTCATCCGCTGCAGGTCGGACATGGCCCGCCCCACCAGCTCGGTGGGAAGCTCCAGGCGAAAGCTGTAATAGGGCTCCAGCAAAATGCTCTCCGCCTTCATCAGCCCCTGCCGCAGAGCCCGATAGGTGGCCTGACGGAAGTCCCCGCCTTCCGTATGTTTCTGGTGGGCTCGTCCTCCGATCACCGTGATCTTCATGTCCGTGATCGGCGAGCCGGTCAGGACGCCTTTGTGCTCCTTCTCCTCCAGATGGGTCAAGATCAGCCGCTGCCAGTTCTTCTCCAGCACATCCTCACTGCAATCCGCCGCAAACTGCAGCCCGCTGCCCCGTTCTCCCGGCTCCAATAAAAGATGGACCTCTGCATAATGGCGTAAAGGCTCAAAATGTCCCACGCCTTCCACCGGCCCTAAGATCGTCTCTTTATAGACGATGCTCCCGGCCCCCAGCTCCACCTCCACGCCGAACCGATCTTTGATCCGGTCCCTTAAGACGTCGATCTGCACCTCACCCATGAGCTGGACATGGATCTCTCCCAGCTGCTCGTCCCAAAGGATATGGAGGAGAGGTTCCTCCTCTTCCAGCTGTTTAAGCTTCATGAGCATGGTATGGACATCCTGCCCCTCTGGCAAAAGGATCTGATAGGAGAGCACCGGCTCCAGCACAGGCAGGCCGGAAGCCTCCTCTGCGCCCAGCCCTTGTCCTGCATAGGTATCCGTGAGCCCGGTCACCGCACAGACCATCCCTGCCTCCGCCTGACCGACCGTCTCGAACCGCACCCCGGAATAGATACGGATCTGCTCCACCTTATCCGTCCCGGCAGGACTGTCCTTTACTTTCAAGCTCCCGCCGGTGATCTTCATGTGGGTCAGACGCGCTCCGTGTGCATCTCTGGAGATCTTAAATACCTTTGCGCCAAAAGCTCCGCTCTTGCGCTCCGGGCAGACCGTATAGCGGGACAGACCATTTAAAAAAGCCTCCACGCCCTCCAGCTTTAAGGCAGAGCCGAAATAGCACGGAAATACCTTCCGTTCCCGGATCAGTCCCCGGAACTCCTCTTCCTCCACATGCCCCCGCTCCAGGTAGCGCTCCAGCAGATCCTCATCGCACATGGCCAGCTCCTCAAAGACAGCCTGCCGGTCCTCATCTGCCAGATCTTCCAAAAAGGGATCCGCCGAAAGGTCCACACACTGTCCATCCAGCTTTTCCTTCAGTTCTGCCAGCAGCGCTTCCCGGTCCGTCCCTGGCTGATCCATCTTGTTGATGAACAGGAACACCGGGATATGGTACCTTTTCAGCAGCCGCCAAAGGGTGAGGGTATGGCCCTGCACCCCGTCGGCCCCGCTGATCACCAGGATCGCATTGTCCAATACCTGCAGCGTCCGCTCCATCTCCGCCGAAAAATCCACATGGCCCGGCGTATCTAATAGGGTCACCTCCAGGCCGTCTGCTCCCCCCAGCATAAAGATCGCCTGCTTGGAAAAGATGGTGATCCCTCTGGCCCGTTCCATGGCATCTGTGTCCAGGAAGGAATCTCCCTGATCCACCCGGCCCAGCTTGCGGATGCTGCCGCTGGTATAGAGCATCCCCTCCGAAAGGGTCGTCTTCCCCGAGTCCACATGCGCTATGATGCCGATCGTCGTTCTTTTCATCCTCATCCCACTTTTCTATCCCGGCCGCTCTCAGATGATCCGTCTCTCCTTTTCACAGGCCGACCGCAGCCGCATATCATTTATTCTACTTGCATTTTGATCTTTACTATTATAGAATATGTCTGGGAGTTTTTCAATCTCCCAGATGTCTATAACTACATAGGAGGTATCTTTATCATGGACAGTAGTTTTTATCTAGTCTGCGGTGCGATCGTCCTTGTGATCGCTCTGCTCTTTGCCGCCGCGACCTGGTCCTTTTTCAGTCGTTTTAAACGATTGAGCACTGCGCTCAACCGCGCTCACGAGATGACCGGGAAAGTCGAAGGCACCATCTGCGAAGTGGTGGAAGTCCGCCGCCGCAACCGCTCCTTCCGCTGGAGGAACGAGTTCCCGGTGATCGCCTATACCGTAGGCGGGCAGAACTTGACCACTCGCCTGGACTGGGCGGAAAAAAGACGGGGCCACTATACCGTAGGCGAACGCCAGACTGTCTGCTATGTCCCTTCAGAACCCAGCTGCTGTGTTGTAGAATCCTTCCGGAGTTCCATGCAGCGCACCAGGACCCAGTATCTGATATGGACCATCGTCTTTGCGCTGTTCACCTTCAACTGTGTTTTCGGAGCGTTCACACAGGTGCTCTCCGGCCTGCTGTAAGGTAAAGAGGCGTGTGCCGGATGAGACGACCGCGGCCGCATCCGGCACAGACCATCACAGCCCTGTCCGATAGGCAGCGCCGCCATCCGACTCATCCGGCCGGTCGCCTTCGGCAAAGGTTACGCTCTCACAGACTGCATCCTGGAACCAGCTTTTTAAAGCTGCGATATCCTTTCCGGTCAAAGTAAAAGACCGGACTTCTCTAAAAGCCAGATACTCTCTCAAAACAGGACCTTCTCCCCCGTTTTCAAAAAGCAGCAAGCCCCGTGATATGCATCCGCCCTATATAACCGCACCACGATCGTTTGCATCCGCGCATCCAGTCTGTGGTAGACCCGTTTTCGCACCCAGAACACGCTCAGGACGTATTCCCGCTGCCCTTCCTCCAAAAGGGACAGCACCTGCTCATATCCAGCCGGATCCCGCTTGCAGAGCAGCCCAAGGTCGCAGGAGACATAAGCCCCCTCCCTGCCGTCATCTCTGCACCGTTCTTCCAAAAAAACAGCGAACGCTGCCGCATCCTCACCTCTAAGATCCCTCTCCGTCCATCGGACCGTCCCGTCCCCTCCAGTACTCCCGGCACTACAGGCACCTACGGCGTTCCCGGCCCTGCAGATCTCCCCGCCGTCTTTGGCAGCCCCGTCTCTTCTAATGCCCCTAGCCTCACTAACGTCCTCACGGATGACCTTCCGAAAGCTGGTCCTGCCATACTGGTCGTGCTCCAGCACATACTCCGCCTGTTCCCGCACTCTTCCACATCCGGGCTCCTCCTCCAGCAAGATCCCCTTATCCAGCAGATGCTCCCGCATCGTCTCCCTCACCCGCTCATAAGGCGTAGGAAACGCCAGCTGCTCCTTGATCTGTCTGGCTGTATAGCCCAAGTCGGTCAGATGCCGGATCGCCCCGCCGCTGGCCACATCATGGGTGAAGGCAGACAGCGCCTTCTGAAAATAACGGTCCTCGCCCATCCCCGCATCGCCTCCCTTTCCATCCCTCTGTCCGGCGGCCACCATGTTCCATATCCAGGTATGTCCCCCGGTAAGATAGTATAACACAGAGGAGGACCGAACGCCATTTTTTTCGCTACTTTCCACACCCACGCCGATCTCTGTAGATGCTATCCACGCCCGCGCCGATATTGTGGCAAGCCCTTCTCGGAGCGGACCACCCGCAGCACATCTGCGCGAAAGGACTCTCTGGCGAAGGCGTGAAAAGCCATCTTTTTTCAGAGAACGCGATAAATTCTTTACAATGGTCTTTCTTTTTTCCTACTTTTGTATTAAAATAGAAACATATCAAAAACCCTGGAGAGGAGTATCTATCATGGCAAAAAAAGGTTTTGGGAAAGTATTGGCGATCGCTACGGTAGCAGGCGCTGCAGCTGCAGGTATCTCGTATCTGAAAAAGTACAGATCCTTCAATAAGGAGCTGGAGGAAGAATTCCGCGATTTTGAGGGCGAGGACAGCGATGACCTGGAGGATCTCTTTGAGGAGGAAGAGGAGGCCGCTGCAGAAGATCCCTCAGCCGATACAGATGGAGACGAGGACACGATCGCGGACGAGGACAAGGAAGCGAGCGCTCCTCGATCGAAAGATACCAGGAGATATATCGCATTGAACGCCAGCACCGACGAACTGAAGCTAGCTGCCAAGGACATGCTGGCCGCAGCCGGAGGAGTGGCCGGCGCTGCCCGGAACGTATTAAAAGATGCTGCCGCCATCTTGACCGATACCGCACATGAGGCGGCTTCCGCTGCCAAAGATACTGCTCAGGCTGCAAAGGCTAAGGCAGCCGAGAGAGCGGCAGAACGCAGAGCGTGCATGGACGTGGAGGAGGAAGACATCTTTGAAGATGAGCCCCTTGTAAACACACCTGCTGCAGGAGCAGACGAGGCCGACTTAGCTGCAGAGGTGCAAGATGCAGCAGATGATACTGCCGCAGCGCCAGACGGAGAGGCGGCGGGCGCTGCTCATGCACCGGAAAAAGAGGACAAGACCTCTTCCCCGGCCGCCGGTGTACAAGAAGCCAAGCCCACCACGGTCGTCGAAGAATTAGATTGATGCGAAAAAACAGACCCATGCGAACGAGCGGGTCGATGCGAAAAGAGCCGGGAGGGCGACCTCCCGGCTCTTTTTATGTCCGATCTTTATACCTTTCCTATCTTTCCGCCCTTTTTACGGCTGCGCCTCTCCTGTCTGCACAGCCGCCCCTTCTTTACACGGCCCCCAAAAATGCAGGATCCTCAGCGGCTTTCCTCCTTCTGCCCGGACCTTGAGCGCTCCGGAACCGGCCGGCACAAAGAACTGCGCTGTTTTTTCCAGAGGCACCGTCCCCTTCTCTGCCGATATCCGTCCTGCCCCTTCCAGCACATACAGACCGCTGAACGCCATTTCTTGCGGCAGAGTCAGCTCATGCTCCACCCGGATCTCGTCCAGACGAAAGAGCGGGGTGCTGCCATAGCCGATATGGGTCACGATCTTCCCGCCCTCTGTCTCCAGCACGGGCACAGCCTGGATAAAACAGCTCTCCCGGATCTCCTCGCGGCTCTGCTCCTCATAGTGGAAGGCGTCGAACATCCTCGCAAATCCCAGCCCCTGGTGGCACATAAGATCGTCCACCGGGAAACCACTGGGGGTCGTGCGCTCTACACGGATCGTTAAGTCTGTGGGCTCCTGGATCTCCGCCAGGAAGCACCCTGCGCCGATCGCATGGGGCATGCCCCCTGGGATCAAGATCGTGTCGCCCGGATGGACGTAAAACTTCTGCATAGCCTCCAGCATACCGGGGATATCCTGTATATCGAACAGATGCTCCCAGTGCTGGCGGGTGACGCCGGGGCGAAAGCCAAGATAGATGCAGGGATCCTCCCCGTCCACAGGCTGTCCCCCCAAAATGTGCCAGCACTCCGTCTTTCCATAGGGGCTCTGGAAAAGCTCCATGGCCGCCTGTCTGTCGGGATGGACCTGTAAGGTCAGGCGCTCGGCACTGTCGATCAGTTTCACCAGGACACCCAGGGAAAAGTCCCCCCAAAGGCCGTCCCCATCTCCCTTAGACACGCCCAGATATCGCTCCGGATCCTTTTCCAGAAACGCTTTTAAGGTGCGGTCCGTTCCATAGAGATGGCTCATCCCTTCTTTATATCCCTCTCGCCCTGCATTCCTGGCCGCTACCACAGACATGATCCATTCTTCCGGAAAATGTCCGTCCGCCCCTTCCTTTTTCCCATGGAGCCGGTCCAATCGGCTGCCGCCCAGATAGGTCCTCCATACACGGGGGTTATCTAAACGGATGGGCATACCACCACGCATCTCTTCCATCCCTCTCCTCCTTACTTTAAAAGTCCCGCCTCCGGGCACATGAAGATCTACTTTAGGGTCTGCTTCACTCCGGTAGGCTTATGGACCTCATCCAGATAAGCGACCGCCGCGTCCTTCTGCTCCTGAGGGGTACAGTCGATCCACAGGTAATGCATCTTCTGATCCCCGCGGGCGATCACGCCGTGGTTGCTCCCTAAGGGGATATGTACGAGTGTGTCGCCCTTCATGGGACATATGCGGCAGTCGATCAAAAGATCCATGTCATTCTCCGGGAAGCTGAAGAAAAACTGGTCCAGCAGCGGATGGGCGTGCTGCCCCACCAGATCATCCCCCTTTGCCTCCACACTGCCCATGGCAAAGCGGGGGATGACCGACTGTCTGATGATCGCGCGGCTGATGGTGGTCTCACTCTTAAAGAAGTCTCTGTACTGGGCTGCGTCCTCATAGGCCTCCGTAAGAGGAAAATGATCTGCGCCGGCCGCAAGGTCGGCAAGATCGCTCTCCTCCATATCCCAGCAGATCTCCAGGATGCTGCTGTCCGCCTGGGCCTGGATCTGGACCGCACTCTGGGGTAATGCCGCAAATACAGCTTTCCGGTCGTAGAAAAAAGCTTTCCCTTCCGCCCGGAACGTTACCGCGCCCCTACAGAGAAAAAAGATCCGTATGAACGCGCTCTGCCCCTCAAAGGACAGACGTTCTCCCTCCGGCAGGGCAAGGTGATATATCGCCGCCCCAAAGATCTCTCCCTCCAGCATCAGCATCTCATGTTTTCCTGTCATGCCCACAGGCAAGGTCTCCATCTTGATATCGGAACGTTTTACTGGTAAAGCCATGTTCTTAACTCCTCTCTTCTCCTCTGATCCTCCTGTCCCAAAGCAGCTCCATCCGGCGCGGACAGGACTCTAGCATCCGCTGCTGGCGGTCATCTCCGGCATGGCGGCATCCTCCCCGTTGACCGCCAGGACCCGGTCCACCACCAGCTGCCTAAATTCCGGGCTCAACATGGCAAAATATGCGGTGAAGCCGGTGACACGGACCACCAGATCTGGATAGAGGCTTGGATCCTTATGGGCCTCCAAGATCTTGTGCTTATCGATGATATTGATATTTAACAAGGTGTTCCCCGTCTCTAAGATCGTGCGGATCATCGCGGTCATCTTCTCCACGCCTTCCTCTGTCCCTGCGATCTGGGGATCTAACTCCAGCTGGACAGGCGCACAGTTCCCATAAAATGGCTGGACCGAGGCGATGCTGTTCGCCATGGCCGTGACCGCCCCATCCTTGCGGAAGCCGTAGGTGGGGTTGGCCCCATGGTTGATCGCTTCTCCATTAAAACGCCCATTGGGGGTGGCGCGGACGTGGCTGCCAAATTCCAGGGTGTTGGACCAGCTGAACCATCCGGGGATGAACTGGATCGCCGGATAGGACGGATCTAACTGGCGGATGATCGGCACCTCCGCGCGGACCAGCCGGCTGTACAGCTCATTGATCCGGACCGCCCACTTATCCCCCAGCGTGTCCCCGCCGCAGTAGCGCTCACTGTGCAGCATCATCTGGCGGAGGTACTCGCCGTCGATGTCATTCCAGTTGAGATCCAGCTGGCGGGTCAGCGCCTCCCAGGTGATCTTCCCCTCCCTCTCGATCCTCTGCTCACATGCGGCAAAGCTGTCCGCTACCGTACCGATCCCGGCTCCGTCCATGCACATGTTAAAATACCGGGCAGTCTTGGTCACATCCGCGCCCTCCTCCACCGGCCCCTGGCTCAGCAGGTTGCAGATCAGCTCCGGCTCGTTTTTGTCCTGGTTATGGAGATGGAACAAGATCCCTCTCGCGGTAGTATCGATGGCCCGGGTGAGATGCTTTTCAAACTTCTCCCAAAGCACCTCCGTGCTGGGGGCGGTCTTTTGGCTCTCTCCCATCATCTCGTGATAAGCTACCTCGAACACCTTCGCCACATTGATCTTGACCAGATCGTTCAAGGTGTACTCCATACCGGGGATGCTCATCCAGCTGCAGCCTGCGGCAAGCCGTTTGCGGGCCAGCTTCTGGTCATATCCCAGGCGCATAAAGCCGTTGACCAGGCTGTTGTCGCCGGAAAAGCGGGGCCAGGCATTTTTATTTTTGAACAGATATCCCACGCTCTTCTTAAAGAAATCCTCATTCATGTTATCATGGACCCGCACCGTCAGGTTGCAGGCGATGTTGATCCAGTCCGCCGCCTCCAAGATCAGATAGCTGATGTGGGAAGCCATATCCCGTCCGTCATCATCCGGCCCGGCCAGCTGGTAGTAGCGGGTGTCATTTAAGAAAAGGCAGGCGATGTAGAACTTCGCGGTCTCGTCGTCGATCCGGCCGGCGGCTATATCGCTCTCATAAAATGGCCGCAGCAGCTCATCTAACTGTCCGCCGGAGGGTCCCCGGTTATACAGGCGGCTGAAAAAGCTAAACCAGCACATCCACTGGATGCACTCCCTGAGGGTCTTTGGCGGCTCTTCGGCGATCGTTTCATTGCAGGCTGCCATCTCCACCAGGTTCTGCTTTAGATACGGATTTTCTTCCTCCTCTGAAAGAGCCCGGATCTCAGCGGCCATGCGGTGCAGGAAACGGATGATATGCTCTACCACCATGATCTCGCTCTCATAAAACTCCTTGTGCTCCGGTCCGTCATTGATCTTCTGGTATTTTTTCAGCTTTTTCAGGATACCGCCCCAGCCCATGGCAAAACCCATGCGCAGATCCGGCGTGAAATGTCCGTCCGAACCGATCCCGCAGACGATATCGTATGCTTCAAAGGCATCCTTCAGATCGTCATAGGGGATATCCGGGTTCCAGATCGCCCCCTTCTGACGGGTCATGAAGAAGAAGCCGCGGCCCACGAACGCATCCAGAGGATCGCAGTAGAGCGGATGCTCGTCCAACAGCTTGCAGTAATTCGTGCGCCAGCCCTCATAGCCATAATAGCTGCCGTTTTCATTGTTGGGGATAAATTCAAAATGAAAGTCGTCCGGCGGCACCACGCGCCCGTAGTCATCCTCGTCCAGCCCACCCTCCATCTCGATCTTTTCTTCTGTCTGCTCCAGCTTCCTCTGCTTTAGCAGCCTGATCCGTTTATCCAGCGTAAAGCGTTCGTCCGCCGGATGTTCATTGATAAATTGGATCTGTCCCATGATCTTTCCTCCTTAATCCTTATCCTGCGCTGCCCCCATAAGATGCGTGGTCTGCTCATCCCACTCGAACCGGGATGCCCGCCTCCTCTGCCGCCGCCTTTAATGACCCGATCCGGTCTGCCAAAAGGGGCTTCGCGTCCGCAAAGGGGTTCTTTTTGTGCAAGCTCTTATATTTTGTATCACCCAATGGGTTAAAGTTCAGCAGCTCATAGTACAGCATGGTATGCTCTGTATCCGCTCCTTTTAAAAACGCGGCGATGCCCCGGATGTTCTCCTCGCTGTCCGTAGCCCTCGGTATCAGCGGCGTCCGCACAAGGAAGGGCTTCCCGCTCTGGGCCAGATGGCGGATATTTTCCTTTATCCTCTCGTTCCCGACTCCGGTCCACTTTTTGTGGGCTTCCGCATCGTCCAGCTTTAAGTCGCACATGATCAGGTCCAGCTTCTCGACCAGCGGCACGATCTGCTCCCAGGGGAAGCTTAAGTTCGTCTCGACCCCCACCTGGATCCCTTCTTCATGGCAGGCATCCACGATCGCCTCCGCGAACGCCTGCTGGCAGAGGACCTCTCCTCCGGAAAGGGTCACGCCGCCACCGCTGCCGCTATAATAGGGCTTGTCCTGGAGGATCTCCTCCATGACCTTTTGGACCGAGACCTTTTCCCCGCTGACAGCCATAGCCCCCGCATAGCAGACGCTGGCGCATTTTCCACACCGCACGCATAGATTGGGAAAAAAACGATGCTCGTTGCCGATCCTCTTGTGGGCCTTGCAGGGACAGGCGTACACACATTTGTAGCAGCCGATACATTTTCCGGCATAATGGTGCAGCTCCCGCCCTGTATGGATCGTCTCCGGGTTATGGCACCAGGCACAGTGCATGTTGCAGCCCTTAAAGAATACGGTCGTGCGGATGCCGGGGCCGTCATTTAATGCAAAACGTTCGATCTCCGTGATCATTCCTTCCATGATCTGGGCACCTCCTTATGTTCTCCTGCATTTCTGCTGTTTTTTGTTCTGTCTATATCATACCGGAACGGCGGCGGATTTTTTTGCGGATAAACATTGATATTTTTTGCGATTCTTTGTTTTTTAGAGGATATCTCTCGTAAGAAATGGCAAAGAGCTCCGGCATATAGGGCCGGATCTTAGGTATTTTGACAAGATATGCAAAAAACATAGAAAATATATGACAAAAAATTTTTTTGCAGAGATTTATAATAGATACAAGCCAAGACCATGGCCCAAGAGAAAAGACCAGAAGGACAAGAAAAGAAAAAGGAGGAACCCAACATGAAGAAAATGACCGCATTATTATTAGCCGCCACTGTCACCCTGACCGCATGCGGAGGAGGAGGCACGGCTGCCACCCAGGCTCCCGCCGCACCTGCCGGGACTGCCGCCGAGGACGCCGCACCTGCAGCCCCTGCAGATACAGGAGCCGCCGCGCCCGCAGAGGATGGTCCGAAAGCAAAGGTGATCATCTGCGGGACCAACGGCACCGGGGATACGCAGTCCATCGCCCATGAGCGCTTTGCCGAGGAGCTGAACAAGCTGGGGGACTGGGAGGCCAGCGCCATGGTATCCTCCGAGATGGGCTCCACCGATGATGTTCTGGAGCAGGCTATGGCCGGCACCGGTGTGATCGCCGCCACAGACCCGGCCCGCCTGGCTTCCTATGTGCCGGAGTTCGGCATCCTGATGATGCCTTACATGTTCGACAGCTATGATCAGCTGGACAACCTGTTAGACACGCCCATGTACGCACAGTGGACAGAGGATCTGGAGCAAAAGGGCCTGGTCCTGCTGACCAATAACTGCATCACCGGCTTCCGCAATTATGTCTCCAACAAAGAGGTCAAGACCCCGGAGGATCTAAAGGGGCTGAAGATCCGGACCATGAGCTCGCCCATCGCAGTGGACTCGATCAACGCTATGGGCGCGATCGCCACCTCCATGGCGCAGTCTGACGCTTATAATGCCATCGAGACCGGCGTGGTAGATGGCGGTGAATGGCAGATCCCCACGGTCTACAGCCTCCGCATGTATGAGGTATGCGACCACATCTCTCTGACTGAGCATTTTCTCCTGACCGCCTCGATCGTCTGCGGCAGCAGCTGGTATGACACCTTGACGGACCGGCAGAAGCAGGAGCTCAGGGATACCGCGATCAAAGTTTATGGAGAGACAAAGGATATGGTGATCGAATATGAGCAAAAATATCTGGAGGAGATGCAGGCAAACGGCATGACCGTCGATGAGCCGGATCGGGAAGCCTTTGCCGCCGCCACCGATCACCTGTATTCTGACGACAAGACCACCGGAGGCGTAGATTTTGTGGCCCTCCGCGAAGAGCTCTATGCACAGATGGGGATCCAGTAAACGCTCTGGCATCTCTGCACGCCGCCAGTCCGGCGGCGGATCTTCATAAGTAAAATGATAGGAGGCAACGATGAAAAAAATATACGCGCTTTACTGCAGGGCGGAGATCGTCGCCGTATCCTGCGCCTTCTTTGCGATCATCGTGCTGACTTTTGGCAATGCTGTCCTTAGGATCTTCAACCATCCGATCGTTGCCAATGATGATATCTGCACGCTGCTCTTTGCCTGGGTCTCCTTTATGGGAGCCGATATAGCCATGCGGTCCAACCGCCTGGTAGGTATGGACCTAGTGACCATGAACCTTCCGGTAAAGCTCCAGAAGCTGCTCCAGCTGATCATCTACATCCTGATGATCCTGGTCCTGGGGATGCTGATCCTAAAGGGCAGCCAGCTGGCAAGGATGAACTGGGCCCGCTTTTTTAACAGCCTGCCCATCTCCTATGGATGGGTCACGATCAGCCTGCCGGTCTGCGGCCTGCAGATGATCCTAACGCTCGTCATCAAGATCGTGGTGCTCCTTTCCCATTTCCGGGACGATCAGTCCACCATCAAGTCCCATGATCCGGATAACGCCAGAAAGGAGGCCGAAGGATGAACGCCTTAACATTGATGATGCTCCTGTTCATCATCCTGCTGCTGATCAACGCGCCGATCGCTTTTGTCATCGGTGTCTCCGGGATCGTATGGTTCTTAGCCAACGGCACGATCCCTTTGAGCATCGCGGTCCAGCGGGTGATCGCCCAGACCCAGTCCATCTCCTTTTTGGCCGTCCCCTTCTTCATCCTGGCGGGCAATCTGATGAACCGGACCGGCATCACGCCCCGTCTGATGAAGTTCAGCCAGGTGGTGACCCGCAAGATGGTGGGCGGGACCTGCCAGGTCTCGGTACTCCTCTCCACCCTCATGGGCGGTGTCTCCGGCTCTGCCGTGGCAGACGCCACCATGGAAGCCCGGATCTTAGGCCCGGATATGACCAAGCGGGGATATCCCAAAGGCTATTCCAGTGCGGTCCTGTGCCTGACCAGCCTGATCACCGCCACGATCCCGCCCTCTCTGGGCCTGATCTTATATGGCTTTGTGGGCAATGTCTCCATCGGCCGCCTGTTCATCGCCGGCATGATCCCGGGCGTGCTCATGTGCCTGGCCCTGATGGGGACCGTATGGTGGACCAGCAAGCGATATGGCTATGACCTTCCCGACCCCCAGATCTCTGCGCCCACGCTGGCCGAGGTCGGCGCATGCGCGAAGGAATGTCTGTTCGCCCTGATCTTTCCCATCCTGCTGATCCTGCTGATCCGCTGCGGACTCTGCACGTCCACGGAAGCCGGCGCGTTTGCCGTGGCCTATGCGCTCCTGTGCGGGACCCTGATCTACCATGAGCTGACCTGGGAAGGCTTTGTCCAGTCCTTAAAGGACAGTGTGGTAGATACCGGCGGGATCATATTGATCATTGCAATGTCGGGCATTTTCAGTTATGCTTTAACTGTAGAGCAGGTACCCGCCGTTTTGGGCCGTATGCTGTTAGGGATCACCGATAACCCCCAGCTGATGATGATGATCATCATCCTGTTTTTGACCGTCACCGGGATGGTGGTCGATTCAAATGTGAACGTGCTGCTCTTTACCCCGCTGGTACTCCCGGTCCTCCAGGATATGGGCGTGGATCCGGTCCATTTTGGCATCATCATGATGACCATCGTGACCATGGGCTGCATGACGCCGCCCGTAGGGACCGCCTGCTATTCCGTCTGTGATATCATGGGATGTTCCATCGCGGACTATGTAAAGCACAGCATCCCCTTTTTCATCGCGGTGATCGGACTGACCATGCTGATGGTCTTTATCCCCGGCCTGATCTTGTTCCTTCCTAATATGATCTACGGCTGATCCGTATCGGTCCTCAGAAAAAGCCCTGCTCTCGCTGCAGGGCTTTTTCTGCAAGCAGCCTCCTTGCGTCCATGGGCTGCCGGCACATAGCCCCCCTGGCGGCATCCGCCGGGGGCTCAGGGCATATCCATACAGAAAGCAGGTGACCTTTATGGCTCCATCCGGCCATCCTCATGCATGGCAATACCATGAAAAGCTGGAGAATGTATTTTCTCTGGAATATAAAGATACCCCTGGCACTTCGAACCAGGGGTTCCATATCCACGATCAATATGAGATCTTGCTGTGCTTATCCGACCAGATGTTCTGCCGTGTTGATAAAGACCGGTATGACATAGGGCCGGATACGCTGATGCTGTTTAACAATATGGACCTGCATTTTTTCGGGACAAAACAGACCGGGGCGGAGAATCGGCGGTATGTCCTTTACTTTGAACCTGCCTACATCGCCTATCTCTCTTCTGGCCGTGTGAACCTGCTGGACTGTTTTCTGTATCGCCCGTTCCCTGACAGCTGGCTCTTGCCGCTGACCAGGGAGCAGACCGCCGGTCTGTGCGGTCAGATGGATGCGCTCCTCATGCTCAAAGACAAGCCTGAGGAAGAATGCTACGGAAAGGAGCTGCGCATGCAGCTTTTGCTGGCAGAGATCTTGCTGAACGTGAACGCCATGTACCGCAGCTGCCATCAGCTCACAAACCACGCCGATACAAAAAGCCATGACCGAGTATATGATATCATCACCTACATCCACAGCAATTACAGCGAAGATCTTTCCCTCGACCTCCTGGCCCAGCGTTTTTTTATCAACAAATTTTCTTTATGTGAGCTGTTCCGGGAGGTTGTCGGCACGACCCCAAACCAATACATCATCCATTGCCGGATATCAAAAGCGAAGGAACTGCTGATGCACGGCCATGGGGTGGAAAGCGTCTGCGCAAAGGTGGGGTTCAACAACCTGTCCCACTTCAGCCGTACCTTTAAAAACAAGGTCGGCGCAAGTCCGAAGCAATATCAAAAAAGCATGCACTAGAGCGTTACCTTGGGCAGCTGGCCGATCGCCTTGGCCAGGTCCTCATCGCTGGGGATGTAGTCCTGCATCTGGCCGTCATTGAACCGCTGGTACGCTACCATATCAAAATAGCCTGTGCCGGTCAGGCCGAAGACGATGTTCTTCGCCTCCCCGTTCTCCTTGCACTTTAAGGCCTCATCGATCGCCACCTTGATCGCATGGCTGCTCTCCGGGGCGGGCAGGATGCCTTCCACTCTGGCAAAGGTCTGAGCTGCCTGGAACACCGCGGTCTGCTCCACGCTCCTTGCCGTTAAAAGGCCCTGATCGTAAAGCTCGGAGACCACGGAGCTCATGCCGTGATAGCGCAGGCCGCCTGCATGGTTGGCGGAGGGGATGAACCCGCTGCCCAATGTGTACATCTTCGCCAGCGGGCAGACCTTTCCGGTATCGCAAAAATCATAGGCATAAACGCCTCTGGTCAGGCTGGGACAGGAGGCCGGCTCCACCGCGATGATCTCATAGTCCGCCTCGCCCCGCAGCATCTCGCCTGCAAAGGGGGAGATCAGGCCGCCCAGATTAGATCCGCCCCCTGCGCACCCGATGATCATATCCGCCTTGATCTTGTATTTATCCAATGCCGCCTTTGCCTCCAGGCCGATCACCGACTGATGGAGCAGCACCTGGGATAAGACGGATCCTAACACATAGCGGTAGCCCTCCTGGGACACGGCGGCTTCTACCGCCTCGGAGATCGCGCAGCCAAGGCTCCCTGTGGTCCCCGGGAACTGCTCGTTCATCCTCCGGCCCACCTCTGTCTCCATGGACGGGGATGGGGTGACCTTCGCCCCGTAGGTCCGCATGACCTCGCGGCGGAAAGGCTTCTGCTCATAGGAGCACTTCACCATATAGACCTGGCAGTCCAGATCCAGATAGGAGCATGCCATGGAAAGGGCCGTCCCCCACTGTCCGGCTCCGGTCTCCGTGGTCACACCTTTGAGCCCCTGCTGCTTTGCATAATAGGCCTGGGCGATCGCCGAGTTCAGCTTGTGGCTGCCGGAGGTGTTATTGCCCTCGAACTTGTAATAGATGTGGGCCGGGGTGTCCAGCTTCTTCTCCAGACAGTAAGCCCGCACCAATGGCGACGGACGGTACATCCGATAAAAATCCCGGATCTCCTGGGGGATATCAAAATAAGGGGTGGTATCATCCAGCTCCTGCTTAGCAAGCTCCCTGCAGAAGATCGCGGATAATTCCTCTAAGGTCACCGGCTTTAAAGTGCCGGGGTTTAAGATAGGCGCCGGTTTCTTCTTCATATCGGCCCGCACATTGTACCACTGCTTCGGCATCTCCTGCTCTTCCAGATAGATCTTATAAGGGATAGTCTGTTCCATGGTCCTTTTCCTTCCTTTCTCTTTTCCTCTTATATTTTCCAGTCGATCGAAAAACATGCACAGCGGGTTCCGGCAGAACGGCGGCAGACAGGAAGACAAAAAACCCCTGTCCTAACGATCATTAGGACAGGGGTTGAGACTCCTGCGGTGCCACCTAGCTTCATCCTTGCGGATGCACTCTTTCCGTGTACAAACATACACTTCCTGCTGTAACGTGCAGACACGTCTCACCTACTCCTACTGTTTCAGCTCGCCCTCACGGGTCCATTCCCTGCTCTTCCTACCGCCGCGTTCCCACCATCCGCGGCTCTCTGGGCGTATTCCAAACAGGTACTCGTCCCGGTCAATGGTTTTACCAGATCAACTTGTTGCTAGGATATACCAGATCGGAGGAAATGTCAAGTGTTTTTTGACCCTTCCGGAGCGGATCGTGAGTCCAGATATAAGTGATATCCGAACACCAGACTGCATCCGGCCAGTGATCAGACTGCCAGAGCTACAGCCCCCACGCCGCTTTCAGGCGTGCGCACCCCTCCCGGATCTTTTCTTCCGTCAGGTTCGCATAGCCTAGCAGGACCGTATCCGGATAACGCTCATACTCCGGGTGGATAAAGTACCGGGAAAGGCCATATACTTTCACGTCGGCCCGGGCGGCGCTCTGCTCCAGCTCCACCTCCTTTACCCCTTCCTTATGGGTCAGCAGCACATGGATCCCCGCATTCTCCCCCCTTATCCAAAACTTTCCCTCAAAGGCCTTCAGCTCCCCCAGCAGGCAGTCATGCTTTCCCTTGTAGACAGACCGCATCCGGTTTAAATGCCGCTCATAATGCCCCTCGGTCAAGAACTGGTACAAAATGTTCTGATCGATCCTGGATACAGTGGAGGAAAAGAAGCCTGCCTTTTTTTTGTATAGTTCCAAAAGCTTTGGCGGCAGCACGAGAAAGCCCACACGGATCGCCGGAGCGATGGAGCGGGAAAATGTGCCGATATAGATCACCCGTTCCCCCCGGTCCATCCCCTGGAGGGCCGGGATCGGCTTTCCTTTATAGCGGAACTCACTGTCGTAATCATCCTCGATCAGATAGCGGTCCTCCTCCTCGTAGGCCCAGGCCAAAAGCTCCTGCCTGCGTTTTATGGGCATCACGATCCCCATGGGGTATTGATGAGAGGGCATCACATAGGCGATAGAAGGCGCAGCTTTCGGCAGCTCTGCTCCGCTCCTCTGCCCGTTCTCTGCACCTGGATCCTCAGGATCCCCCGCCCCCTCCTTTCTCAGCATCCGGATATCCATCCCATAGGGATCCATCTCGATGGGGACCACCCGATATCCCTGGCTGATAAAGACCCGGTAGGCCTGCTTATAGGTAGGGTTCTCCATGGCCACCCACCGGTCCGGCCCTAAGAGCAGGGAGAGGAGCATCAGCAGATATTCGTTCCCCGCCCCTACAACGATCTGATCTGCGCTGCACCGGACCCCGCGGGCCGAGTGGAGGTAGCTGCGGATGGCCTTACGCAGCGCATATTCCCCTTGGGGATCTCCGTTTAAAAAAAGGGCTTTATTATCGTCCACCAGGATCGCTCGGCTGATCTTCCTCCAAGTGTTAAAGGGAAAGCTGTCCAGATCGATCCCCCGCGGGGAAAAGTCCACCGCAAAGCTCTCGCTCCCTTTCTCCTCCCGCGGGACGAAGGGCTCCGCAAACTGGGGGCCCGGCTGCTCTCCCGCCTCCACCAGCTCCTCGATGGCCGCCGCGAAATAGCCCTTGCAGGGCTCCGAATGGATATATCCCTCGGACAGGAGCTGCTCATAGGCCATCTGGGTGGTGCTGCGGCTCACCTTCAGATGGTCGGCCAGGACCCGGGTGGACGGGAGGCGGCTGCCTGCCTTCAGATCCCCCAGACGGATCTCCTCTTTTATATAGCAGTAGATCTGCTCATACATGGGGGTCGTCCCCTGGCTGTCTAAGGGTATCATCAACTCCATCCAATCTCCCCCTCTCTAAGCCTCCATGCGCCTGTCTTGCGGACTTTTTATCCCGAAGCGTTTTTGCTTCCATAAAGACGCACTTACCTAATGCAACAAAAAAGCCGGTACGGCACGCCCTCGGCGTTTCTTCCGTACCGGCTTTCCGATCCTCGCTCGCCCCCCTTCAGGAGCTCTGAACGACCGCTCCTGCATCTGCTCTGTGGCAAGATCGGATCCATTGTCGCCTTCCGTCCTTATCTGGGCAGCTTGAAGGAGCTTTTCAGGGAGACGATCCGGTTGAACACCGGCTTCTCCTCTGTGCTGTCCTTACAGTCCACGCAGAAATAGCCGTCCCGCATGAACTGGAAGCTGTCATAGGGCTTCGCCTCAAAGAGCGCCGGCTCTACAAAGCATGTCGGAAGGACTGTTAGCGAGTTGGGATTTAAGTTCAGGGTCCCGTCCTCGTTCAGCTTGCCCTTCTCCTCGTCCACGATGTTCTCATACAGGCGGCACTCCACCTCTCTGGCCGTCTTTACCGCCACCCAGTGGATCGTCCCCTTTACCTTCCGCCCGTTAAAGCCGGAACCGCTCTTCGTCTTTGGATCGTAGGTGCAGTGGACCACCGTCACCTTTCCGTCCTCATCCTTCTCAAAGCCTGTGCAGGTGACAAAATAGGCGCCGAACAAACGGACCTCATTGCCGGGGTACAGACGGAAATATTTCTTCGGCGGCTCTTCCATGAAATCTTCCCGCTCGATATAGAGCTCTCGCCCAAAGGGGACCTTGCGGCTCCCCAGGGCTTCATTTTCCAGGTTGTTGGGGACCTCAAGCTCCTCCATCTGATCCTCCGGATAGTTGTCGATCACCAGCTTCACCGGATCTAAGACCGCCATCATGCGGGGCTTTTTAAGCTTTAGATCCTCCCGGATACAGTACTCCAGCATAGCATAGTCCACGGAGCTGTTGGCCTTGGACACGCCCACCAGGTCCACGAACATGCGGATCGACTCCGGCGTATAGCCTCTGCGGCGCAGGGCGGCGATGGATACCAGCCGGGGATCGTCCCAGCCGTCCACGATCTTATCCTCCACCAACTTCTTGATATAGCGCTTCCCGGTGACCACATTGGTCAGGTACAGCTTGGCAAACTCGATCTGGCGGGGCGGCTCCTCAAACTCACACTCCCGGACCACCCAGTCATATAGGGGGCGGTGGTCCTCAAACTCCAGGGTACAGATCGAGTGGGTGATGTGCTCGATGGCATCCTCGATCGGATGGGCGAAGTCATACATGGGGTAGATGCACCACTTATCTCCCGTATTATGATGGCTCATCCGGGCCACCCGGTAGATCACCGGATCCCGCATATTGATATTGGGGGAGGCCATATCGATCTTGGCCCGGAGCACCTTCTCCCCATCCCGGTACTTGCCCTCCTTCATCTCCTCAAAGAGCTTTAGGTTCTCCTCCACGGAACGGTCCCTGTAGGGGCTTTCCCTGCCCGGCGTGGTGAAATCCCCCCGGTACTCCCGGATCTCCTCTGCCGATAAGTCGCAGACAAAGGCCTTTCCCTTCTTGATCAGGAACACGGCGCACGCATACATCTGGTCAAAATAATCGGACGCAAAGAAAAGCCTGTCTTCAAAATCCGCTCCCAGCCACTTCACATCCTCCAAGATCGACTGGACAAACTCCGTCTTCTCCTTGGTAGGGTTGGTGTCGTCAAAACGCATATTGAACTTCCCGCCGTACTTCTTTGCCAGCCCGTAGTTTAAAAGGATCGACTTGGCATGTCCGATGTGGAGATAGCCGTTGGGCTCCGGCGGGAAACGGGTCTGCACATGGGTATACACCCCCTCCGCCAAGTCCTTCTCGATCTCCATCTCTATAAAATTCTTTGAGGTCAGATTCTTCTCCTCCATAGTTCTCCCTCCATCTGTCTAAAGTAGTCTTTGCAGCCGCAACACCTCTGCCAGATCATCCTTGGATCTTATCCTGGGCCCGGCATTTTCATAATGTAATCTATCATACCATACTTATCCAGATGAGGAAAGAGGGGATTTGATGTTTTCAGTTGCTTGGATCATCTGCGACCTTCAAGGCATTTTTTATCGCCTGATCCATATCATAGTACTTAAACTCTGCCAACCTGCCGCAGACGACCAACTGCGGTATCTGATCCGCCAGATCTTTATATCTTGCATACTGTTCTTGGCTTTTTGCTGTCGGTACAGGATAATATGGCTCCATCTTCTCGCTTTCCTTATAGGCATAAGGGTATTCCACCGCATAGCTTGTCCCTGTACCCTTTTGTAAGGAAAGCTTCTTATATTCCGTGATCCTTGTAAATCCTTTTTCTTGCGGATAAGCGACCACGGGAGCTTCTTGGTAGCTGTCCATGTCCGAGTATCTCCATTCAAATCGCAATGAGCGATAAGGAAGTTCTCCATATTGATGGGCAAACAGCTCATCTAAAGCTCCTGTATACACAAACAGCCCCTCAAACTTCACGCCATCCCAGTATATCTCGGTCCCCCAGATCCGAACATGGTCCAGTACATCGATCCCTGTCTCTACAACGATATCCCGATGATCCAAAATATTTTGTATCAGCCTTGTATATGAATAGGCTGGCATCATCTCATACTTATCATTAAAATACCCTGTAGCATAAGATAATCGGATCGGCACGCGTTTTAGGACATCCGGGGATATCTCATGAGGTGAGATCCCCCATTGTTTTGCTGTATAGGGCGCATAATCTTTTTCAAATAGATAGCTTGCAAATCCCCTTATATCATCGTCAGGATGTTCCAGCAATTCTACTACGGTCGCTGTCTCGCGGCCTGGCAATCGTTCCTTTATCTTCTTTTTTATCCTTTCTGCACGTTCTTCTTCAAAAAATGTATCGATCGTATGAAAGTTAAAGGGCGTGACGGTATATCGTCCATCCCACACAGCCCCACATTCCAGCTTAAATGGGGACCATTTCGTATATCTTGTCACATACTGATAGACTCCTTCGTCGTCAGTATGGAAGATATGCGGCCCATACTTATGGACCAGATAACCATGCTCATCCACATAGTCATATAGATTGCCGCCTATGTGGTCTCTTCGTTCATAGACGACCACCTTATTTCCTTTTTCGGCAAGCTCTCTCGCCAAAACTGCCCCTGATATCCCACTGCCTGCAATGATACATCTCACGCTATCATCCTCCGACCTTTTCTCTCATCGTTTCAATGACCTTTTTAATGCCTGTCTCAAAAGGCACTTTAGGGACAAATCCTGTGTCTGCATACAATTCCTGCAGATCCACACAAGATGTAGGGATCTTCTCACTGCCATATCCAATGTCCCCTATCCCCAAGGGAAGCTCGGGATCGATGATATCACGGATCATATAAATGTAATTGGATAATGCCCAATTGTCCCCATGGCCGATCGTGTAGAACGCGCCTCCTCTTCCTTTATCGACTACCAGGTAAAGCGCATCTACCACATCATCGATATATACATAATCCCACAATTGTTCCAATTTCGTCAAAGATGGTTTTTCTCTGTTCAGCAGCTTTGTTATCGTATAACAGATCACATTATTATCCGTACGGTCGGCAGCGTATATCCCTGCGATCACTACATATATGTAAGGGACATCCAATTGCTTGCAAAGTGTCTCGCAAAAATAGCGGGCCGCGATCTTCGTCGCCCCATAGGCATTATGAGGAGACGGGAATGCCGACCTTCCGATCTTTTCTCCACAGTCTGCATATTCCATTGTCGATCCCGGAAATATAAACCGTTTTGTTTTGACCGCGGCGGCTAATCTTACCGCATCGAGCGCCAGATCCAGATTGACCCTTTGGTACTCCAGCGAGGCCCTGCATTCTGGCGCGACTCCAGACCACGCAAAATGGAGCAGTGCCTCTGAGCCCTTTGGGATCCGTTCTGCAAGCCGATCATACTCTTTTAGGTCCCCTTCGATGATATGGACAAAGGGCAGCTCTTCTATCCGTTTTCTGGTCGGACTATCTGGCAGGATAACAGCGTATACCGTATAGCCCTTGGTCGCCATATATCTTGTGAGATTGCTCCCTATAAAGCCGTTGGCGCCGGTTATCACTACTGTTTTGCGCATAAACTATCCATTCCCTTTCGTGAACTCCTCTATTTCCATATCCATTTCCCTTGGGATATCCCCATCTCTTGACCAAAGCTTCATAAAACGGCACGTCATTTCAACACTTTTTTCTACATCCCAGCGCGGCCGCCATCCGAACGTAGACTTTAATTTACTGTTATCGAGCTTTAACACACCAGCTTCATGGGGCGCATCCTTTTCCGAGCGGTCCACCTGCTCTGCGCCAGCTCCCCAGTACCTGCAAAAAAGTCTGACCAACTCCCCCGTTGTCAGATAGTCCCGATCATCTGGCCCTACATTATAACATCCGGAATAACGGATATCTTGATACTGTTTTTTTGCTATCATCAAATAGACGGCCAACGGCTCCAGTACATGCTGATAGGGACGTATGGATCTTGGGTTTCTGACACCGATCGCTTCCTTTGCCATCACCGCCCGCACACAATCCGGGATGATCCTGTCTCTGGCAAAGTCCCCGCCTCCGATCACATTTCCAGCTCTTACTGTAGATATAGCAACACGCCCGTCAGAAAAAAAACTATTTCTATAGCTATCGGTCACTAGCTCCGAACAGCTTTTGCTGTTGGAATAAGGATCAAACCCATTCAGGGGGTCATCCTCCCTGTATCCCCAGCACCATTCCTTATTCTGATAAACCTTATCTGTCGTCACGTTCAGGACGCTCCTTACACTGGAAGACTGACGCACACATTCCATCAGATCTACCGTTCCCATGACATTCGTTTCGTATGTATGATGCGGATCCTTATAGCTCGCTCTAACGATCGGCTGTGCCGCCAGATGCAGCACGATCTCCGGCTGTGCGGCCTCAAACACAAAACGAAGCTTTTCAAGATCCCGGATATCGCCCGTCACATCTGTCATCTTGCCTTTTATATCCGCAAGATCGAACAGTGCAGGCTTTGTGGGCGGAGAAAGCGCATATCCGGTCACCACCGCTCCGGCATCGATCAAGATCCTACATAGCCAAGCGCCTTTAAATCCAGTATGCCCTGTCACGAGCACCCTTTTTCCTTTATAAAATCCTCTATCAAAGCTCATCGATCCTTCCACACCTTCCACGGCGCTTTCCCTGACGCCCATAGCCTTTCTAACAGATCCTTTTCCCGCTTTGTATCCATACATTGCCAGAAACCGCTGTGATAATAGCTCTTTAACTCTCCATGCGCCGCCAACTGCCGCATAGGCTCTTGTTCTAGGATCGTTCGATCATCTTCCAGATAGTCAAAGATCTGCGGCTCACAGACCATGAACCCTCCGTTTATGATCGCATTATCTGCTTCCTGCTTTTCACGGAATCCTAAGATCGTATCATCCTCATCCACATCCAGCACGCCCTTTTGCTGCGCCAGACTGACGGCTGTGATCGTCACACATCTGCCATGCGCCCGATGGAAATCCAGTAAACGATCGATATCCACATCGGATACGGCATCTCCATACGTCAGAAAAAAGGCTCATCTCCCACAAATCTCCGTATCCGTTTTACACGTCCCCCGGTCATCGTATCCAGTCCCGTATCCACGATCGTCACTCTCCACGGCTCTAAAGAGCTCCGGTGCGTGATGACCTTATTTTCTTTCGTTAGATCAAATGTGACATCGCTGGCATAGAGATGGTAATCTGCAAACCACTCTTTTATGAGATATTGTTTATAACCCGCGCAGATGATAAACTCATCACACTGATAATGGGAATATCCTTTCATGATATGCCAGAGGATCGGC
>CAJUSS010000008.1:0-18102 GCA_910588895.1 uncultured Lachnospiraceae bacterium | reverse complement strand
GCAATAGACCTCTCCTCAAGCCATCAGTCCCCTGAGGCTCTCCTATCTCGATCATAGGCTTTGGCCGCAGATAAGATTCTTCGGATATCCTGGTCCCATATCCGCCGGCTAAGATGACAACTTTCATAAGTATTTCCCCTTACTTCTTGCATTTTATCGCTCTTTTTATCGCTCTTTATCCCTTACCATCTGTCTTAGCTGACCGATCGATCCACAGATCAGATCCCTTATCAGCTCCTCCCGCAAAAGGAGCAGGACCAACAGATAGATCCCAAAATATATACCTGCTGATATGACCAGCTTAAACAGGATCGAGATCTGTAGCCCCTTCGCAAAGATCACAGATACACTTGCCGCCAAGACCGCCAGGATGATCCTCCACGCTCTCTTTCGTTCCACCAGCCCTGTATATCGCTTCCGCAGTTTTTGTATGATGACGGACATGACGACAAGTTCAGCCATGGTGGTCCCGATCGCCGCTCCCGCTGCTGAAAATCTCGGTATACATATAACATTTAATACCAGATCCACGACCGCCCCCGCGAGCTCCGCAACAAGGACATCCTTCTCTCTACCTAATGGGATGAGCATCTGTACCCCCAAAAGATCACTGACACCGATGAACAGCAGCGTGGGCATGATGATCTGCATCGGCAGCACCGCTCCAAGATATGCATGTCCTGAAACGAACAAGATACCTTCTCCTGCAAAACAGATAAAATAGATCGTCATCGGCACTGACGCGATCAGAACAAATCCCAGTGCTTTCTTTGATATCCGTCTAAATGCCTCAAGTTCTCCCTTTTCGATAAAATAAGACACTCTTGGCAATAACACAGCTCCCAGTGACGTCACCACCATGACAAGTATCGACTTTATCTTTATCGCCGCATGATAATACCCTACATCGATATCATTTTTCATAAATCCCAGCATGACCGTATCAAGATTTGTATAGATCGTAGTCGCACATGCCATCCCGAAAAAACACATGATCGCACGTATATGCCTTTTGATCGCATATCCGCCCAAGTATCTCCATTCGATATATCTGCGGGCATTGATAAAGTTAAAGATCGCCGAGGCTGACGCAGCTAAGATCGAAACAGCTCCGTATCGCACATAGTCACTTTCTTTATGGATCAGTAAAAACATCGCGATCAATGCGATCCCTTTAAACACCAGCGACCTGACCGTGATATAGGCATACTGCTCTAAAGCCTTGTATAACCATTCCATCCCGATGGCCGTCAATACGATCGTCATACTGACCAAAACGTATAAAGGTCTGTCTTCATACAGCCTATCGACCGATGCTAATAGGATCGCCAGGCAGGCATAGGAAAACAATGCCATCACCAGATTGATGAAAAGCAGTTCATGGGCCGTCCTGGATAACTCTTCTTTATCATCCCGGACACTGGCACAAGCTCTGATCCCATATATCGGTATCCCCAACTGTGCGAGCATATTAAAATAGGAGATCAATGAGACCGCAAAGGATACCCGGCCTGTCCCTGTGGGCGATAATATCCGCGAGACATAAGGGAATGTGATCAATGGAAAGAGCACGGAAGAGAGGGATAATATCGCGTTCATCAAAAAATTCATCTTCAGTGACCTTTGTTTTGTCCTGCTCACTCGACTCCCTTCTGGTATATACAGCTATGCATCATCTCCTTGCTCTGTCCCTATGCCTATACCACAGACATACCGGGATGTAGGATATCATCCTGGAGCGCCTCCATACTTGCAATGTTTTATCTTTTATGCATCTGCAGATCGCGGGATATCGTCGGATCTCATCATCAAATCCTATCGCCTCTCTCATCTTTTTTACTGAGATAGGAAAGCTAAAGATGATCTTCATGTGTACACCTGCAAAAGTACCTATAAATCTTTCATGGAAGGCTTTCATATCCTTTGTCCAGTCATTTTGATGCAACTGATAATGAACCAATAATCTCTGTAAGATATCCCTGTGCTCTTTCTGATGTTTCTGAAAGCCCTGGAGCGAACTGCTCTGTCCTTCAACCCCGATCCTATAACAATAAGGTGCTATATCATAACCTGTGACCGTCTTGACATGGGTCAACGGATAGATCACGAATTCCAGATCTGTGTAAAAGGAAAATTCTGTGATCTTGATCTTATTTTTCAACAACAGATCCGTTTTATAGTAAACATTATGATACTGCATTTCTTGTAAAGAGCAGATAGCATCATTTATGTTATATTCGACATCTGGTTTTAGGCCCATTTTCATTTCTCGTTCTGTGCCATCACTTTCATAGACAAACTTGTGGCCACACACCACCAGGTCACTATCGCAGTTTTCCAGCAGGTCCACCAGCTTCGCCAAGGCATTTGCATCCAGCCAGTCGTCCCCGTCTAACGCTTTAAAATACTTTCCTTTCGCTTCCCTGATCCCCCGGTTTATCGTTGAACCATGCCCCTCATCTTCTTTGTCGATCAAACGGATCGATCCAGGATATCGATCCGCATATCGCGCCGCGATCGATGAGGTCGAGTCTGTAGACCCATCATTGACCACGATCACATCCAGCTTCGGCGATCTCCCGCTTTCAATGATGTTGTCAAGCAGCTTGCACAGATATCGCTCCACATTATACGCAGCAACGGAGATCGTCAAGATCTTTTCCATATCGATATTCCTCCCTTTGCGGCCTGCTCATGACCATCCCATAACCGGACCGATCATGCCTGATCTATCCGATCAAACGAGCCATATCCCCCATCCTTCCAGGCAACCCCGATAAACTCATCCTTTTCCTTCCGGCCGTTGTACCACATATACCATTTATCCTCCTGCTCTCTATAGCATATAGACGGCTTATAGACTGCATGGGCATCCCACCCGGCAGGTGACGGGGATAGGACCGGGTTGAGCGGGCTGCGTATCCAGCCATCGACCCCATTTTCAGAGAAAGCCATACAGATACGCCCATTATCGATGGTCTGATATCCGATATAGAACATCAGATAGCGTCCATGATGCTCCAGCACGTCGCATCCGCCCACCTTCAGCTTATCGTACTCCTCCGTCCCCTTTTCCAGCACTGGGGCGTCTCCATATCTTTCCCATACGATCCCATCTTTGCTGACCGCGTAGCCGATCACATCCGGCTCATAGGTCTCGCCAGCAGAATACCACATCTTAAATAAATGCCCTTTCTCATCCCAAAGGACGCAGGGGTTCATGACCGATCTTTTTTCGAAAGGTCTTGCTGGGATGAGGACCGGATTGTTTTCATAACGTTTAAAATGGATGCCGTCCTGGCTTGTCGCGACGCCGATCCTGCTCTCGCCGTCATCCTGTCCGGTATACCACATGTACCAGGTGTCCCCGCGGCGCAGGACCGTCGCCCGGTTCACGATATGCTCCCAGTCCTTCTTGCCGGTCCCTCTAAGGACCGTTACAGGATCTGTCCAGCAGATCCCGTCACCAGACTCCGTCCTGACTATGCTGTTTTGATCCCGACGGGAGACGTACATGACAAACCTTCCGTCCAGTTCTTTTACATCCGGGTCAAAATATATCCCATGGCCTTTATGCCCGACCACCGGTCTCCCATATTTTATCCATCCATCCTGCGTCGGCGGATATCGATAGGCCTGACGGACACTTCTCCATCTCCTTATCCGGCTCTTGATCTTGGACACAGCCTTTTGTACAACGATCACACACTACCTCTTTTCTCCTGGATCTTCAAACATGGTCCAGTATCCTGTGTAAGATGTCCAGATATCCTTGCGCAAATATCGCTAACGTAAAGTTTTCCTGGTAGAGCTTTTTATTTTTCTCCCCCATGGCCTCCCTTTCCTTTTCACTGCATTGGATGAGCTTCCCTATCTCGTCCACCGCGTCCTCATTTCCGTCATATAGGACGATCCCTGTATCCGCATACCGGGCAAAATATCGATTCCCGCCAGTCCTTGATGCAAGGATGATCTGCCCGAGAGATAAAGCTTCCAGCATCACCAGATCGAAATACGTCTCTCGGTTGGGTAGGATGAACATATCCGCTGCTTTGATGATCGATCCAGGATCATCTGTCCATCCAGCCTCGATCCATCTCCTGTCATCCAGACCATATAAAGGGCCTTCCCGGCCTGCGATCAAAAAATAAACCCCTTTGTTTTCTTCCAAGACATGCCTGCCGATCTTTTTTAAGTCTGCATAGCCCTTTATCTCATTATGCCGGCCTACATAAGCGATCACAAAAGCATTGTCTGGGATCTTATATCTCCTGCGGATCTCTTGCTTTTTTAAACGCAGTCCTTTTTCCCTTGTCCCCGTGGGAAGATAGATAAATTTTTCTTTATACTTTTCGTGCAATAAAGCATACCCGGGCCACTCATGATAGTATGGCTCCTCTGCCTCTTCACATGGGAAAAAGAGATAGTCCGACCGTTGGAATGCATATCGATCGATCTTCGGGAGTTTTTTATAGAACCACTTCATATATTTCTTTTCAAACTCGGTCAGAAGGGCATATACTTCTTTACAGGGCATCGTCGGTGTATGGGAGGTTAAAAGGACCTTTCCCTTATACTCTTTCAAACTATCTTTTACATCATACATATCCATCGTGGAATGAAAATGGACCGCATCGTACGGACTAAGATCGATCTTTGCATGATGGGAACATCCGTAGAGCCGCTTTCCTTTCCTATAGATGCTTTTCATACACAAGATACTATCTTTAAGCCTTCCATCTTTCATTCTTTTTGATCGGGCGTTGATCTTTGCTGCTTTGGATACTCCTGGCAGATATCGGATCTGGATCCGTTCATCCTCTGCCTTTTCCAGGCCGGCCCGCAGATCATAGTTATACCCTTTAGGGCCTCCCACAGGCGCCAGTTCTCCCTCCCTTAAGTAGATCAGCACTTTATGTATTTTTTTCTCCATCTAAGATATCTCTCCTGCCGTTCAGCTTGATCATGACCGCTAACGCTATGAATAGCGTTACACCTCTGCTGCTCATAAAGATCGAGTCCCCGATGCTTTCAAATAGTATATAGATAACGATCCCATACAAGACAAGGCCATCTACCTTATTTTTTATCACTGTCGACAACATGCCAAACAGCTCAACAAAAAAGAAAAGAAGACTGGCAAAGCCAAACCATCCCGTTTCCCCTAAGATCGGAGGCCACATTGTATCGGCTATATAGGATGGGTAGCTCTCCGATAAACCATATATGGTATCCATACCATATCGACGATATAGAGGCGAATAGCGTCTTCTGGAAAATTCTGTTCCATATGTAGCAAAGCCACTCCCCAGTGGAAAGTGCTCCCCCGCTATCTTAAAAGCATGATAGTATAATGCTCCTCTGGATGTTGTTTTATCACAAAAATAATATCTTATCTGCTCCCCTGCCACAGCCCAAACAGCCGGCACACAAAAGATCGTGTATCTCAATCGAAATTTTTTTATCAATGGAAGCCCGATACGGAGCGATATAAAAAGAACGATAAATGCGACCGCTTTATATCTGCCACCAGCCAATACGACTATCCATGCTGCGATATAACTTATCCAGAACGGATCCTTTCGCTTAAGATGATCTTCCAAGGATATACACATGAGCAGGCTGACTATCCCATAGCAGCCAACCTCCGTGGCATGTTCAAAAATAAAGCTTGTGGTTTTGATCCCAAATCTGCTCCCACCCAGTTCGAATATGGTGAAAAACTGATTTAAGATCAGCAAGACTGCCGATACGGTCAACAGGGTTTTAAACAGCCATAGATAAAGCTCCAGCCTTTTTTTTGTGATCTTCTTTTTCGCGGATACAGACCGCATCCCGAAATACGCTATAAACGCCTTAGCCGAAAAGATCCCGCTAAAAAGACCATATAGGACATCCTTTTGATAGTTGTTCCATACAGTAGAAAGCGTGCCGATCAGATAAAATAGAAAGACTGCAGCCAGCATACTCTTTTCATGCTTTAAAAATCTATATCGTCTTGTGACCAGCGCCACAAGAAAATGCATACCTAAAAATAAGACGATCGATTCATCTGTATAACTAAATCCTGTAAAACCTGCGATCGTTGATTGAAACATCGCCAAAAGCAGTATCCCAAAGCAGAATCCCATCACCTACTCCTAAATATACTATGGTCCTATCGATGTGCTTTATCCAAAAGGCTTTTGTATAGATCCACTAAATATCCGATATTCTTTTCGATATCAGATCGCTGTAAAACCGTATCATACGCATTTTTCCCGATCTCTTCTTTTCTTTCCCCATTTGTGGCGGATAAGATCGCTCGGGCGATCCCATCCACATCTCCCGCCTGGACCAGATAACCATTTTCTCCATCCTTGATGATATCCAAGATCCCTCCCGTATAAGTCGAGACCACAACATTTCCATAAGACATCGCTTCCAGGATAGCCATCGGCATCCCTTCATGATAGGAGGGGAGCACAAATACGCTGCACTTTTTCAGATAGCGTTCTTTTTCTTCCCCTGTGACCCAGCCTAGAAAAGTAACGTGTTCCGTGATCTGTTTTTCGGCGCATAGCCTTTTTGCCAGATCGATATCGCCATCCCCGCCAAGATAAAAATGGATACCGCTGTCCTGCTCCACGATCTTAGGGACCGCGCTGAGCAGGTCAAATACACCTTTCCGCTGCCCTATCCGCCCAAGAAAGAGGATGTCCTTTTTGTCATACCGCTCCTGTCTGATCCCTGGCATCTTTACCGCATTGTGCAATACTCGGATCTTTTCTTTCTCGCAGATCTTTGACAGGCGGTCTTTCCAGTCCTCTGATAGCGCTATGACCAAGTCCGCCATGCTAAAGATCTCCTGTACTTTTTCTTTTTGTCTGCCATCACACTCTTCCTCATAAAAGAGATCAAATTCCGCACCGTGCATATGGATGATCACTTTTTTACCTGCCTTATATGCCGCCCTGATAAACAGACTCTTTCTGTAAAAGCTTGCGCGGGATGCCATATGTACATGGACGATGTCACACTGCTCAAGGCAAACTAAAAATCGCAAAAAAGCAGCTGCCGCTACAGCCATTTTTTTGATCTTGGATCCATCTTTTACTGTCGCGATATATCTCAAATTGACTTTTTTTTCCAAACCAGCTGCATGATACTGCTCCACTACCGTTGAGATCCCGCCTCTCGCCTTTCGGTCAACACCGATCATCAAAACATCCATCTCAAACTCCGGCCCGCCCTTCCCAGCAAGAGAAAAGTCTTTCATAGCCTTCGGTCAAAGCCTTACTGGTATGCTCCCAGCTTAATCTCTCTTCTATCCGTTTCCGTCCATACTGCCCCATATCTCTGCGCTTTTCTGGATCATGGAGCAATCCGATGATCTTTTTCGCCAGATCTTCTGCATCATTGTTCTTTGCATAGAGGGATGCTCCTTGTGCAGAATATCGCCCTTCTGTCAAGTCAAACTGTACGATCGGCTTTGCCAATGCCATATATTCCAAGATCTTATTCATCGTGCTCTTATCATTCATAGGATTATAGGTGTCACAATTGACACAGACATCGGCTGTGTTTAAATAGCGCAGCATCTGTTCGTCTGGGACCCGGCCTGTAAATCCCACTCGGTCTCCAAGCCCCATCTTGGCTGCCTGTTCCTTCATAGCCTCCAGCTGCGGTCCTCCGCCAACGATCCCCCAGAATACGTCGTCATCATGTTCCATGATATATCTTGCTGCTTCAAGGAGATAGCCGATCCCCTCCTGTTGACCGATCACGCCCAGGTATCCTACCATATATCGAAACCCTCGTTTGATCTGCCCGTCTGGCGGTATGATACGCATCCGTTCCAGATCTGGGCCGCTCCGGAGCACGATCACCTTATCCGGATCCATCCCGCCTCGTTCGACCGCGATCTTTTTATAGCTTTCATTTGTCACAAATGCCAGCGAACAGTGCCTGTAGGTCTGCCTTTCCATAAAGATCTGGCTGGCATACAAGAGGCCTTTTGCTTTTCCGAATTTCGCCTCGAACAATTCCGGACAGATATCATGATGATCGAACACATATCTGACGCCATATCGTTTAAAATGCCGCGCTACCAGATAGATATCATCCGGCGGATTACATCCGTGGATCACATCAAATCCGATCTCCTTATAGATCTTTTTCGCCAGTCTCAGCTCCTCCCACAATGCAGCTGTATACTCTTTTAGATAGCTAAGAAAGCCATTTCCCTCTGCCGGAAGGCCATGCCGGAAGATATGTACGCCTTCCAGGCACTCTTCTTCTTGCGTGTATCCTTTTCCTTTCGGGCATATAACGGATACCGTATAGCCATTCCGGACAAGCGTGGTCGCTTCCTGCCACACACGAGTATCAAAGGGTACCGGGAGATTTTCTACTATGATCAGTACTTTTCTGTTGTCCATCTCATCCCTCACATCTTTTGTATGATCGTTTTCAGCTTTCCTCTTTTGGTCAGTTCAAAATGGTCCACCTGAACAACATCCCATTCGATACAGTCCCCACATTTTCTGGACAAGCCTCTCTTGATATCGTTAAGGTCCGTGATACCCAGCTTTTCTGCTGCCTGTACACGGCATTGTACATATCCCGGTATTTCCTGATAAAACTGATATCCCGTCGTTTTAGAGAAAGTAGCATCGTGAAAATTCAATGCGGTCTGCGTGATATGTTCACCATTCTTTCCCAATAACGCAGCTGCTGTATGATGTCCCGTGATCTTATATGTCCCATCTGCGTCTTTGACCGCTCGATCATCCACAGCATACCGTATCAAAGGAAATTGGGGGTTTATAAAACCTGTACAGACGATATTTCCATTTTCATGCTCAACGATCTCCGTATGGCCGTAATAAGGATCGAACCTGTAGTTGCCATCCCTGCTGCACTCCTCGGCAAAGACCGCTCTTTCCGTATGACCATAAAAAGACACCGCCCTGCACCCCAGCACACCTTCGATCAGCCTTCTCTGCTGGTCACTGCAAGCTTCGGATATAAGGAACACGGCTTTTAACGGACGGCTCAGACGGATATGATGTTTATCCATCAGTCGGCAAAGATCCGATAGCGCAGACGGATAGCCATGCAGAAGATCGGCTCCAAACTGTTCGATCCGGTCCACATATCTCTGCACATTCGCGTCGGACAAGATAAATGGGTTTAAGAGCACCTCATTATAAAGCGGGTTTACTTTAGAAAGCTTTCCTTTCAGGTCGACCCCTCTGAAGGTTGCTATCCGACTCTTGTCCCGATCATATCCAAACTTTTCCCAAAAGTGATAGATAAACGCTTTCTCTCTATAGATGGAATCCCTTCCCAGTAATACTTTTAAAGGCTGCCCCGTACTTCCCCCAGTTTCTCCCACATAGTGATCGTTCCTATCGTCTGCCCGCAATCCATCAAAGTTCTCCCTTATCTGATCTTTAGTCAATAGAGGGATCTTTTTTATATCTTCAAAGCTGGCAAAACGGTCTGGTCTAAACCCAACCTTGTCGAACAACTGCCGGTAATAGCTGGTATGCCGATAGGCATGGAGCAAAGTTTCCTTCAATTTTTGAAATTGTCTTTCCTTGATCTCCTCATCCGTCCGTATATCCCTATCATGTAATTCATCCATTTGGGCAATAAACACATCGTCACAGACTAACTTCTTTCGGATCAGCGGTGCAAAGGCGATCTGCACAGGATCTGGCAATGACTGATTTAATCTTTTTAATAATGCGATACTCATCTTTTCCACCAACTAGACCGTAAAGGTCATCTCGATATCCGTTACGACCATCTCCCCGCAGGTCTTCAGGCACACTGCTCTTGTCCTTTCCTGTACTCCATAGACTTTTGCATACATCCTTTCCTCCAACCTCAGCTGCATATCTCCACAGGTGAACTGCATATCACCGCGAACACGATCTGTCTCGAACCGCACAGAAGCTCCTGCGATCTTCACAGCTACTTCCGGTCCAAAGATAAAATGGACATCCTTTTTACCTGCCCCGGGAAAACGGTCCGTTATCTGCAGGCTTGCACCTCCTGTATATACGAACTGCCTTGTGTGGACGATCGGCCGATAGCCGTCATGCTGTGCGGTCAAGGTCACTTGGCCGTCCATTTCTTTAAACTCCACCAGCTTACATCTCGCTCTTTTTCCCCACAGAAATGCGCCTAACATCTCCGACTGGTCCTTTCCGTCGATCGAAACTGTATTATGCGCTTCTGTTTTACGATAAGCATCTCGGCTTTCCCGGTCACAGTGGTAGATATAGGTCCCCGGATCCGCGAACACAGCCTGTCCATCCGCGAACAGCTGAAAACTCAGTGCATCCGCATGACCATGGGCGGCGATCCGGCCAAAACCTAATGGCCCATGATCTATACCGATCAGGATACGTCTGTCCCTGCTGCGCAAGATCGTGTAGCCGCCCATCCTAAAACATGCGCTGCATGGCGCCTGATAGAGCGGCTTCCTTTTTGCTCTCTCCTGTTCTTTTTTTGTAAACAGCCAGTCCAGGTTTTCACAGGAAAACGCCTGCAGATCAAGGTATCGCTCCTCCAAAAGAACGCTAAATAGGGCCAGCACATACCGATGATGGTCCACCTCTCCGTGAAGGTCCAAGTTCTTTCCCTCATCGTTATCGCCAAACGCAACGGTCTCGCCATGCTCCCCTATACAAGCGGTCATGTAGCGGCACATCCTCTTCAGCTTATCTTCCCACCCGTCAGGGACAGGGATATGGTCCTTGATCATCAGCCGTATCATCAGTCCCATGGCTTCCATAGAAAAAGATTGATAGTGGAGCGAAAGCTCCTTATGGACACCATCAGGATAGTTCTGGCGGAGCATTTCCCGGTCCAAGATCGAAACCGCTCTATGGATCCATGGCGGATACCGGAACAAGATCCCGCTCTGCCCGATCGCATAGGCTTCCACGATCAGGTGGTTATTGGCCGAGGAGTACCTGGACCGATGGGCCATGATATATGCTGTCATGTTCCAGATCCCATTGCACAGCCCGGTCATCAGTTTTTCCGGGACCTCCTTTGCCTGCTTTAAAAAGCAATACGTATAGCACCAGTTGCTGGTCCTGATCGCCACTTCCATAACACTGGTCCAGGCGATCCCCCACAAAAAAGGGTTTTTTTCATTCCAGTCAAAAAACAGATCCTGCAGCTCATCCAGGTACTTTTTGTCTCCTGTAGCTCGATAGTTTTTCGCCAGTATGGCAAACTGAAAATGACGGTTCAGCTCCCAGTTCGTCCTGGCATCCCCTATATCCTCCCGCTGCCTGTACTGCAGCCCATAGGAAAACTGATCCGGCCAATCCTTGTCCGTTTGAAAGCCTGCGGCCCATCTTTTTTTATAGTCCTTATAGAGGTATCCGCCTAAAAGCAAGATATCAGTACCCGCAGAAAATGTCGAGACCTCATCGCTTACATACAGCCGCTCCCATGCCAGTTTTCGGCCTTCTTTCCCCTTTCCTCCTGCTCTGCCCGATCCTGTGAAAAATATGCCCGCGGTCACGGGGATCTTATTTTTTAAAAACCGTTTTTTTTCCTTTTCCTGGCGTATCTTTTGGGCGATACGCCAACCGATCTCCGGGATGCTCATCGCTCTTAAACGCCGGAACACCCATTTGCTATCTGTCATGGCCGCACACCTTTATCTCCTGCTCAAAAACGGGTCCTTTCCATATCATGGACCAGTTCTACATCCTGGGCTGCATTACGATTGATATTTTTCCAGCTGATCCCCTCATAATGCCCTTTATAGTCCAGCTCCCCATACTGGCGCACCAGGTCTACGATGACCTTATCCGGATATATCTCCGGTAAGTGTCCAAACTCTTTTTCTTTGTTCGTGATCACCAAAACATCGCTGCCATGGACCACCGCGTCCAGATCGTCTGTGATCATCTCATGGAGATGAGGCAGCTTTGCCGCGATGAAGTCCGCGTTTGTCCCTGTCAATTGCGAGATGCGCACATTGCGGTCATACACACGGATCTCGTACCCTTTTCCCAACAAGATCTCCGCCACATCCACGATCGGACTGCACCGCAGATCATCTGTCCCTGACTTAAAGCTGAGCCCTAAGATCCCAACCTTACGTTTCCCCTTGCTCTCAATGATCGCGACCGCGTTTTTTTTCTGGAGCTCATTGCTGGGCTCGATGGCATTGATGACCGGAACGTCCACATACAGATCGTGAGCCAGCGTCCGCAGTGCTCTTGAATCCTTCGGCAGGCAGGAACCGCCATAGGCAAACCCAGGTTTAAAGTAGTAGGGGGAGATGTTCAGCTGTCTGTCCTTACAAAAGATCTCCATGACCTTATGGCTGTCGATATCCAGTCCTTTGCAGATATTCCCCACTTCATTTGCAAATACGATCTTCAATGCATGGTAAGTATTGTCCACATACTTCATGATCTCCGCTACTTCGATATCTGCAACGATGAATTCCCCGGCTACCTCCTTATACAGTTCCCTGAATTTCTGTTCTGCTGCCTGACTGTCTGTTCCGATCAAGGTCAGCGGCGGCTCCATATAGTCTTGCACAGCCGTACCTTCACGCAAAAATTCAGGGTTCGAGACCACTGTAAAGTCTTTTCCCCGCACTTTGCCGGATATTCTGGCAATGATCTCACCGACCTTTTTGTTCGTTCCAGGAAGGACCGTGCTCCGGATCGCGACGATATGGAATGCCTCTTTTGTGCGGAGCGCCTCTCCGATCTGACGGGCCACGCAGTAGATCTGTCCCAGATCCAGATGGCCTTCCTTGTTGCTGGGAGTCCCGACGACGATAAAGGATATCTCCGAATGATGGACGGCATATTGGCTGTCCATCGTTGCTTCCAGCAGGCCTTTATCGTGAGCTTCCCCGATCAGATCCTCGATCTCTGCCTCGATGATCGTGGGCTTTCCCTGGGCGATCAGCTCCACTTTATTTTCAGAAACATCCGTTCCGATCACATGATGTCCCAGCTTGGCACAACAAGCCGCGCCAACACAGCCTACATATCCAAGGCCAAAAATACTGATATCCATCTCCTATCTTCCTCCCTGCATTTGTATATCCCTGCACCTTTACCGATCTCCATCCATGGGTACAGTCCTCCATACACGGCACCTTTCCCATCGGGTCCGGCCGCTAACTGCACTGCTCCATCACCAGCTCCTCCGCATACCGCCCCATGCTGCACTTTAGATCCTTCGGTGTGGCCTCCTTCTCGATCCCGGCCATCACCCTGTATTTATCAAATATACTGATCACCATCTTCATGGACAGAGGCCGCCCCAGCTTCGATAAGAACATACACTCCCGGTACGCTTCCTCACGTTCAAAATAGCCATGGATCCTGTGCCACTGTCCCAGCTTCTCCCGCAGCACTCTGGAAAACAGCTTTACCGAACGTATCTTTCCTCTTTTCCCCCGGATCCATAAGGTTCCTGTCTTTTCATCATGGTCCCTTAACTCCAGCCGGAGCAGCTCACTGATCTCTAACCCGTGATAAAACAGTAAGCGCATCATCACATCATCACGGAGGCATACCCTTTTGCGGAATCCGCTGTCCAGGCTTTCATATTCTCGCTCAAAGGCATGAAAAAAACGATCGATCTCCGTCTTGGATAAGATGACCCCCGCCTTTTCCTCCTGACTTTTGGCAGGCGGCAGCTGTGGCGGTCGATAGCTGCCCCGCTGTCCCCGAGCCAAAAGGTATTCCAGGTAATAGCAGAACACTCTGTATTTTCTCATGATAGTGGAAGCCTTCCGCTTTTTATCCTGGGAAAGGCATTTCAGATACGCTTCTACTGCTTCCTCATCTAAGTCCGCCTTCCCCTGCTCTAAAAGCCATATGTACAGATGCTCCAGATCCAGCCGGTACGCCATCGCCGTCCGCTCATCCGATCCGCGCTCTGTGACCTGCTCATAGACAAAATCCTCGATCTTACAGCCAGGGAACGCATAGATCCTTTTTCGGTCCCATTGTCCCTGGATCGGCCGTGCCATAGCCTCACCTCCTCTGCCTGAACGCAACGATCGCCGCACCTCTATGCTCCAGCGCTCCTAAGGATAGCAGCCCATCCGACCGATCAAGATCCATCTGACCGCTCCAGGTTTTCACAAGACTGCCCGCATACCTCCTGCCGCCGTATGCACTGTCGTGTATGCTGCATCGCTTTCGCCATCATCAGTACCAGATCTTGGCTTTCCACCGGGAGCCCGATCGCATTGTCAATGAGCTCGTCTGCTATCGTCCTCTGCCTGCCAGGCTCTATTTGCGTTGTCAATGATCGTCCCTCCTTTTCTTTTGCATTGTTAATGAATAATAACACATTTTATTTTCACTGTCAATGAAATATTGTCATCTGATTTTTCACTCGCAACGCAAATAACATTGACAATGAAATTTGCCTGTTGTATACTGGCTTAGAGGTGATAAAATGGGAACTTTAGGCGATAGGCTCAACTACGCCCGCAAACAAAAAGGCTATACACAAGATTCCCTGGCAGAGTCGATCGGTGTATCACGTGGTGTCATCTTTAATCTGGAAAAAAACAAGACTGACCCGCAGACCATCGTCATCAATGCGATCTGCCAGACTTTAAAGATACGGAAAGATTGGCTTATGAACGGCACAGGGGAAATGGAGGATACAAGCGAGACATCCCGGAGCGCCAAGATCCTGTCTGAGCTTTATGAAGTTGCAAAAGGATTGTCGGAAGATGAACAGCTATATCTGTTGGACACCGTAAAAGCGTTGAAACGAAGATTGAATCGGGAACGGACGTGATCTTCTCACCGCACGAGCCTCCTGTATCTGCCTCCTGATGCGGCGGATCTTTTTATACCCTTACCGTTTATCGTACAGCTCTTATATGCCAGGACCGGCATACCAGCCGCCGTCCCCAGGTCGGTTTGCGTCCCCCTGCAGGCATCTGAAGGATCTATCTCCGATCGACTCCTCCGCCATTTCATGCTATACTTTATGGTAGCACTAAACAGCCGCGCACATCTCGCCATCCGAAAACGCGGCTACGATCTGGCCCTTTCCACAGGAGGAACATACCATGGGATCCTATAACCGCATTGAAGCCCAAGAGCAGGCCGAGCTCCTGACCGCGATCCAAAATACCGATATCTGCACCTTTTGGTACTATCCAAAGGAGAAGCGGATCGCCATAAATGACCGTACCGCACAGATATACGCGTGCAAGAAGGAATACCTAGACATGCCGAAGAGCTTTGCCGATGATTTTGTCCATCCCACTACCCAGCCAGGCTTTTATGAGATGTACCGCAAGATCGACGCAGGCGATCCTACCGCCCATGCATCCTTCAGCAGCCTGGATCAGAAAAACTGGGTCACGGTGACCCTCACCACGGTATCTGTCGACAGTCAGGGGCTTCCGGAAAAGACCTTGGGCATCATCCAGAACATCTCTGACCTGAAGCTGCAGGAAGCGCGGTCCCACAACCATCAAAGGCTGTTCACCGCGATCGTGGAAGCCTTGAGCAAGATCTATATGTTCAATTACCATATCGATCTTGAGACTAAAGAATTTACCGAGATCGTAGGGCTGGACTACATCACGCAGCTCCTCGGCACAAAAGGCGATGCAGTCCACGCCTTTGAGAGATTTACCACTACGCTCATCGATGAAAAGTATCAAGAGGATTTTAAGGCCTTTGTGGATATGACTACACTGGCTGACCGGATCGGCCAGCAGCAGAACATCTCCCTGGAGTACCTCAGCATAAAAAAGGGCTGGTGCAGAGCCAGCTTCATCGTAGTGGCCCGGAACGATGCGGGCATCCCCGTCCAGTTGGATTTTGTAGTGGAGAACATCAACACACAGCGGCAGAAGGAGCTGGAAGCCCAGGAGGCCCTCGCAAAGGCCTATGAGGCGGCAAACAAGGCAAATGCCAGTAAATCCGCATTCTTGAACAACATGTCCCACGACATACGTACCCCCATGAACGCCATCGTAGGCTTTTCGGCGATCGCCGCCGCCCACATCGATGATAAAGAGCGGGTCCAGGACTGTATCACCAAGATCACTGCCTCCAGCAAGCATCTGCTGTCCATCATCAATGAGGTGCTGGATATGAGCCGGATCGAGAGCGGCCGGATCCATATCCAGGAGCAGGAGACGAACCTCCCCGCCCTCATGCACGATCTTATGGACATGATCCACGGCCAGATCCGTGCAAAGGGGCTGGAGCTTTATATCGATACCCTGGATCTGACCCACGAAAATGTATATGCCGACGAAGCCAGGATCCACCGGGTGATGCTGAACCTGATCGGAAATTCCATCAAGTTCACGCCTTCCGGCGGGATGATCTCCGTCCGTCTGGCCGAAAAGCCGCAGGTCTCAGCCCAGTACGGCGAGTATGTCCTCACCGTGCGGGATACAGGGATCGGCATGAGCCCGGATTTTCTCCCTCATGTTTTTGAAGCCTTTGAGCGGGAACAGACCTCCACGATCAGCAAGGTGGAGGGGACGGGCCTTGGCATGGCGATCACGAAAAATATCGTGGAGATGATGGGCGGGACGATCCAGGCTTCCAGTGAGCAGGGAAAAGGCTCTCTGTTCACGATCCAACTCCCCTTACGGCTCATGGACAGGGAGCTGGAGGAGCCGCGGATCGAAAAGCTGGCCGGCTTGCGGGCCATGGTAGTGGATGACGACTACAATATCTGCGACAGTGTGGCCAAGATGCTGGATAAGATCGGCATGGAGCCGGAATGGACCATGTCCGGGCAGGAGGCCGTGCTGCGCACCAAGTCGGCCCTGGAGATGGGACGGTATTTCTCCGCCTATATCGTGGATTGGAAGATGCCGGATATGAGCGGGGTCGAGGTGGTCCGTCAGCTGAGAAAGCTGGCCGGCGAGCACGTCCCGATCTATATCCTGACCGCCTATGACTTCAGTGATATCGAGCGGGAGGCTAAAGAGGCCGGTGTGACCGCCTTCTGCAAAAAGCCTCTGTTCCTGTCCCAGCTTCGGGCCACACTATTAAGCTCCCTGGACGGCTATACCCCCCAGGATAGCCAGCCGGCATACCAGCCCGATGCCAGCATCCTCGGAAAGCATGTCCTGTTAGTGGAGGATAATGAACTGAACCGGGAGATCGCAGAGGAGATCCTCACCGAAGCCGGGTTCACCGTAGATACAGCGGAAAACGGCAGGATCGCAGTGGATAAGATCGCCGCTGCCAGAGAGGATGCTTATGATGTGGTCCTGATGGATATCCAGATGCCGGTCATGGATGGATACGGCGCCACCCAGGCGATCCGGGCCATACCCAGCAGCTGGACCAAAAAGCTCCCCATCCTGGCCATGACCGCCAACGCTTTTGAAGAAGACCGCCAGCATGCCCTGGAGGCCGGGATGAACGGCCATCTGGCAAAACCCATCGAGGTGGACCGGCTGCTGGAGACCTTGGAGCAGGTCCTCCGATAGAGGGTAAAAGGCAGCGCACACCTGTACGAGCACGTCATTTCACCGAGGGTGTGCAGCGCAGGCTCGGGGATCAAAAAGCGGCTGCGTCGGCATGGACAGACAAGAGCAGATCCGGGAACCTATCCCCCTCTCTTGAAACTGTCCGGCCTGACGCAGCCGTCTTTTTTATGATCCTTGTCAGATCATCCGTTCATGTCTTCTTGTCCAGACGTTCTTTTTGTCGTCTGCCGGGCTGTCCTTTTCCAGCCTATCCTGCCGCTCAGTCCGCACTTGCTCACTGTCCAATGTATTCCAGAGCCGATGCGCTGGCCACGCGGCCAAATACCACGATGTCCGCCACTGCGTTGCCGCCGATACGGTTCGCGCCATGGACACCTCCGGTCACTTCACCTGCTGCAAACAGACCCGGGATCGCATTGCCGTCCTTATCGATCACCTGTGCCTTGACATCGATCTTGATGCCGCCCATGGTGTGATGGATGCCTGGAGCGATCTTGACCGCATAGTAGGGAGCCGTGGTCAGATCATTTTCCATACCGGTGTCTCGTCCGAAGGCCTCGTCCTTCTGATCGGCTACCGCCTTGTTCCAGGTGTCCATGGTCTCTGTGAGGACAGCCGGA
>CAJUSS010000007.1 GCA_910588895.1 uncultured Lachnospiraceae bacterium | reverse complement strand
CCCTTCCCGAACAGCCGGTCATAGATCTCCTCCGCCAGGACATCTACATAAGCCGGATCGGGAAGGTCGTTCTCTGTGACCAAAAGGTCCTGGATGAGGCCATAGCGCTTTAAGCTCAGTTCCTCCGGCGTATCCTCCTCTCCGCCGGTCAGAGCGGCCTCCTCCTTTAACTGCCGGTCGATCGCCTCCGCTGTGTGGGATGTGGTGAACTGCTCCACCAGCGCTTTCGTTTGCGCTTCCTCCTGGGCGGCTTCCTCTTTTACAGAGACCATATCCTTCTTTGTCTTTGCCCAGATGGAGAAAAAGGCCAGGGCGGCTGCCGCCAGGACACCGCCGAACACCCACCGGGTGCTCCCGCCGACCGGGATGACCCCTGCCAGAAAGACCACTGCCAGCAGGGCAGAGACACAGCCCATCAGGAGAAAGGCCGATGCCGAAGACTTTAAGTCGTTGTAGTGTTCGGACTTCTTTACATAGACCGATACAGGCGCTTTTCTTCCGGCCGCATCCCCGCTTTCTTCTAAGACCATCTGTCGTGCGATCTCCTTAAGAGCATCGGAGGCCCTATCCTCTTCCTCTCCCAGGCCGTTCCGCTCCGGAGCCATCGACTGGACAAACTGGGCGAGCGCCCGCTCTTCCGCTTCCTTTCTGGCAGCTTCTGCCGCCTCCACCGACTCGAACAACGGCGCCCCGCAATCTGAGCACACCGTGACCCCCTTTACAAATTCCATGTCGCATTTCGGACAATATGGCATAAAAAAACCTCCTTATCAGATCATGAAAAACTATCTCTAACTTTGCCATTAACCGCTATTTTTGTCAAGTGTGACTTGTAGGGACCGCGACGAGGCCCTTCGTGGCTGCCCCATGAAAACAAACACATTTTCTTCTTCCCTTTCGCACAAAAATAGGATAGAATAAAGCTACTATGTGTAAAAATAAGAAAAGGACAGCATACCATGAGCCAAAAGACACCTACTAGATCCAATAAGATCGTCCAGCCGGCCCGGACGATCAAGACTTCGGAGCTTTTGCGCCGTTTTATCCCTTATTACGGCCCCTATAAAAAGATCATGTTCTTTGACTTAGCCTGCGCGGCGCTGACGATCGTCTGCGAGATGGTCCTGCCGATGATCATGCGCTACTTAACGGACCAGGGGATGAAGGATCTGGCCTCCCTTACGGTGGGACTGGTAGTGAAGATCGGCCTTTTTTACTTTGCTCTGCGCATATTGGACGGCTTTGCCAGCTTCTATATGGCCTACACCGGCCATGTGATGGGCGCGGCGATCGAGACCGATATGCGAAGGGATGCCTTTTCCCACCTCCAGAAGCTGTCGGACAGCTACTTCAGCAACACGAAGGTGGGCCAGATCATGGCGCGGATCACCAGCGACCTTTTTGATGTGACGGAATTTTCCCACCACTGTCCGGAGGAGTTCTTTATCGCCTTTTTAAAGGCGGTGATCTCCTTTTTGATCTTATCCAGGATCGACCTGCTGCTGACGGTGATCATCTTTCTCTTTATCCCGGTGATGGCGGTCTCCTGCACGTATTTTAACTTAAAGGTCCGGGCGGCCAACCGGGAGCAGCGCAACCACATCGGGGAGCTGAACGCCAGGATCGAGGACAGCCTTTTGGGCAACCGGGTGGTGCGGGCCTTCGCCAATGAAAAGGTGGAGATGGAGAAATTCCAGAATGACAACCTGCAGTTTTTAGAGATCAAGCGGAAGACCTATTTTTATATGGCCGCCTTTCAGGATACGGTCCGGATGTTTGACGGGCTGATGTACATGGTGGTGATCATAGCCGGAGGCATCTTTATGGTGAAGGGGCTGATCGCTCCGGGCGATATGGTGGCCTATATCCTGTATGTGACCACGCTTTTGGCCACGATCCGCCGGATCATCGAATTTGCGGAGCAGTTCCAGCGGGGGATGACGGGGATCGAGCGTTTCATGGAGCTTTTAGACGCCAATGTGGACATCTTCGACGATGAAGGCGCGGTCCCTGTGGAGGAGATCGAGGGCGAGATCACCTTTGACCATGTGAGCTTTGTGTACGCCGACGACCACACCCAGGTGCTGGAGGATATCTGCTTAAAGGTCCGCCCCGGTGAGCATGTGGCTCTGGTAGGGCCCTCCGGCGGCGGAAAGACCACCCTTTGCAATCTGATCCCCCGGTTCTACGATGCCACAGAGGGGCGGGTGCTGATCGACGGGAAGGAGATCAAGAGCATCACCCTCCAGAGCCTGCGCTCTCATATCGGCGTGGTCCAGCAGGACGTGTACCTGTTCTCCGGGACCGTGTTTGAGAACATCGCCTACGGCCGGCCCGGCGCTTCCAGAGAGGAAGTGCTCAAGGCTTCCAAGATGGCCGGCGCCCACGAGTTCATCGCCCAGCTAAAGGACGGGTATGACACCTATGTGGGCGAGCGGGGCGTGAAGCTGTCCGGAGGACAGAAGCAGCGGATCAGCATCGCCCGGGTATTTTTAAAAGATCCCTCGATCCTGGTGCTGGATGAGGCCACTTCGGCTCTGGACAATGAGAGCGAGCATCTGGTCAGCCAGTCCTTAGATCAGCTGGCGGTAGGGCGGACTACGCTGACCATCGCCCACCGTCTGACCACGATCCAGAACGCGGACCGGATCTTAGTCCTGTCGGAGAATAAGATCGTGGAGGAGGGGAGCCATAAGGAGCTGATGGAGAAGAAGGGGATGTATCATCAATTGTATACCTCCGCCTATGAGGCAGGGGCATAGGATGATCTTTGTGCATGGCAGGGCCGTGGACAGGGATCTAGAGGATAGAAGGAGAAAAAGATGGGAAATATCGCGATCGTAACTGACAGCAACAGCGGCATGACCAGGGAAGAAGGGAGGGCCTTTGGAGTCTTTATCCTCCCCATGCCCTTTATGATCGATGAAAAGACACTTTTCGAGGATGTGGATCTGACCCGTGATCAGTTCTATGAGGAGCTGGCAAGAGGGGCGGATATCTCCACCTCACAGCCCTCACCGGCCTCAGTGACGGAGTTGTGGGATGCGCTTCTAAAAGACCATGACGAGATCGTCCATATCCCCATGTCCAGCGGCCTCAGCAGCTCCTGCGAGACGGCCCTGATGCTGGCTCAGGACTATGAGGGGCGCGTCCAGGTGGTGGATAACCAGCGGATCTCCGTGACCCAGCGCCAGTCGGTGCTGGACGCTCTAAAGATGGCAGAGAAAGGCTTTTCTGCGCTCCAGATCAAGGAAAAGCTGGAGGCGGTCAAGTTCGAGAGCATCATCTATATCACCGTGGATACGCTGAAGTATCTGAAAAAGGGCGGCAGGATCACCCCAGCGGCCGCTGCACTGGGGACGCTCTTAAAGATCAAGCCGGTGCTGATCATCGAGGGGGAGAAGCTGGATGCCTTTTCCAAGGTCAGGACCTTAAAGCAGGCTAAGGTCACCATGATGACCGCGCTGCAAAAAGACCTGGAGACCCGTCTGGCCGATCCGGATGCGAAAGAGACCCATCTGGAGATCGCCCATACCCAAAATGAGGAGGCGGCGCTGGGATTTAAAGAGGAGCTCCAGGCCAGATATCCGGATGCGGATATCGTGGTAGCGCCCCTTTCCCTGAGCATAGCCTGTCATATCGGGCCGGGTTCCCTGGCGGTGGCGGCTTCGAAGCGGCTGAAACTTTGAAACGTTAGTGACGGTCGTCCGGGACATGGCGAGCGTGCGGGCTCGTCCACATCCAGACAGGTCATTTGTCGAAATGTGGACCAGAGCCTGCACGAGACCGTCGGAAGATCCTGGACATCGCACACAGAGCCTGAGGGAAGAGGATATGTCTTTATCGCGCAGCATCCGGGAACAGCGCACGTCTGTGCGCGTCCCCGGCTCTCATAAACGGACAGCCGGCGCAGACGGAAAGGGGAGGGTGAGCATCATGTTCCCCTTGATCTTGCTGCTGGTGCTGTTCGGGCTCCTTCCCATGCTGATCCAGGGAAGGGTGCTCTCCCGTCTGGTGGAGCAGAACCAAACCAACAGCCGCAGTGTGGATGTGCAGACCCAGTGTCTGATCTTGAGCAGCAAGATATCCAGGGCCGGCTACATGACCGGTGTGGCGGATAACACCTCGATCGACAATGAGATCGAGACCACGGCTGACCTATTCCACGGCCGGATCGTGATCGTGGACCAGGACCATCGGATCGTCAGGGATTCCTTTGGACTGGCAGAAGGCAAGATCGCCGTATCCGAGGAGGTCATCCGCTGTTTCCGGGGGGAGAACAGCAATATCATCAATAATAAGGAAAAAAGCTATATCGTCCAGACGTTCCCGATCTATGCGAACACGCCGGAGAGGGATATCCAGGGGGTCTTAGTGATGTCCTCCTCCACAGGGAGCATCCGTCTCCAAGCCCAGGCCGTGCAGGAGGAGGCCAGCTTTTTGACCATGATCACGGTGGTGGTCCTCTTAGCGGTCAGCGTAGGGATCGTGAGTGTGCTGATCCGCCCCTTTCACCGCCTCCAGGGGATGCTGACGGATGTCTCCGAGGGGAATCTGGAGGTGGACATCGATGAACATACCTACCAGGAGACGAAGGAGATCTCCGAGGCGGTGAACCGGACCCTGGCAAAGCTGAAGGCGGTGGACCAGTCCAGACAGGAGTTTGTCTCCAATGTGTCCCACGAGCTGAAGACCCCGATCACATCCATCCGTGTGCTGGCGGATTCGCTGATGGGGATGGAGAGTGCGCCGGTGGAGCTATACCGGGAGTTTTTGTCGGATATCTCCGATGAGATCGACCGGGAGAGCAAGATCATCGACGATCTTTTGTCCCTGGTGAAGATGGATAAGGCGGCCATGGACCAGATGAACGCCGCCCAGATATCGGTGAACAGCCTGATGGAGACGATCTTAAAAAGGCTGCGTCCCATCGCCAAGAAGCGGAACGTGGAGCTGATCTTTGAGAGCATCCGGGAGGTGATCGCGGATGTGGATGAGGTGAAGCTTTCCCTGGCCTTCAATAACCTGGTGGAGAATGCCATCAAGTACAATGTGGAGAACGGCTGGGTAAAGGTGACATTGGATGCGGATCACAAGTTCTTTTTTGTGAAGGTGGCGGATTCTGGGATCGGGATCGGCGAGGAGGCTCAGGAACATATCTTCGAGCGTTTTTACCGGGTGGATAAAGCCCGTTCCAGAGGCACCGGAGGCACAGGCCTGGGGCTCTCGATCACCAAGAGCGTGATCTTGATGCACAGGGGGACCATAAAGGTGGAGAGCAAGGAAGGAGAAGGGACCACATTTACGGTCCGGATCCCGCTGCTCCACATGCCGGAGGGGGCCGGGAGCCCGGGAGCGGTGAAGGGTTCTCCGGCGCTGAAGGGGTTTTTGATCCGAGGTGGTTATACGGACAGAAAAGGGGGCGGAAAATGAGACGGATGAGGAAGGCCTGGTGGATCGGCCTGGTCTGGCTGCTGCTCCTTACAGGCGGCTGCAGTGCCCGAAAACAGGAGCCGCCGATGCCGGAGGAGGGCAGTTTTGCGGTCTATTATCTGAACACAGGTATGACCAGGATGGTGCCGGTGGGCTATCAGGCGCAGGAAGCGGAGACCGATGGGCTCATCCAAGAGCTGTACGACCGGCTGGTGAATGTACCGGCTGACCTGGACTGCAAGTCGCCCCTTTCGGCAAAGACCGAGCTCCAGCGGTTCCAGCTGGAGTCCAATGTGCTGTATCTGTATTTTGATGCCAGCTATATGCTGATGGGCTCTGACCAGGAGATCTTGTGCCGGGCGGCTCTGACCAAGACCCTGACCCAGATCCCGGGAGTAGAGTTCATCAATATCTACAGCGGTGAGCAGCCCTTGATGGATTCCTACGGAAATCCGGTGGGGATGCTGGCGGCGGGGGATTTTATCGATGCCTTCAGCGATGTGAACGCCTTTGAAAAGTCGGAGCTGACCCTTTATTTTGCAGACGCAGAGGGGCTGGGTCTGGTGGAGGAGAAAAGGGAGGTCATGCACAGCACGAACACCTCCATGGAACGGCTGGTGGTAGAACAGCTCCTGGAGGGCCCGAAGATCGAGGGCTGCCAGGCCACGATCCCGCCGGAGACCAAGATCTTGAACCTGTCGGTGACCGATAATGTGTGCTACTTAAATTTTGACGGGGCGTTCCTTGCCAACAGCCTGGGAGGAAGGGAGGAGCTGCCGATCTACTCGATCGTCAATTCTCTGACCCAGCTGAACACGGTCAATCGGGTGCAGTTTTCCGTTAACGGATCGCCTAACGTGATGTTTCGGGACGTGCTGTCTTTGGATACATTGTTTGAACAAAATATGGATTATGTGATAGGAGGGAGATAAGATCAAAAGGCCGCTTTTTGCAGCAGCAGTGGGCTTCGTACTTGGAGAGGTATGCGCCTGGTGTGCAGAGAGTGGGGAACATTTTATGGAAGGGAGGGGGGCGCTCCTTAAAGTGGGGGCTGTCCTGCTCTCCCTGTTTTTGACCTTGACACTGGCGCGGATGCGGGCGATAGCACGCAGATCCAAGCCGGCTATGGCTCCCGGGTCTGTGGCTGGTCTGAGCCGGAGGGCTGTGGCAGATGGAACGAGACGGGTGGTGGGGATGCTTTGGATCGCGGGCGTATTTTTGCTGGGTTTTTTGCGGATGGGCCAGGCCTTTCGGGACTGGAGCCAGGTGGAGGCCCTGCTCCCGGAGGATAAAGCCTTTATCCGCATCGCCGGACAGGTGGCGGATATCCGGGAGACAGGGGAGTACCAGAAGATCGTTGTAAAGACAGAGATGATGGGGCAGGTGCTGGTCTATGCGGAAGCAGGAGATATAGAGTGGACGCCCGCCGATGGGGGATCTGCGGCACAGGGATCTGCAGGACAAGGCTTTGCGGGACAGGGCGCTGTCTGCGCCGAAAAGGCCCGGGAGCCGCTGCGGATCGGGGAGACGGTCACTGTGGAGGGGAAGGCCAGCCGCTTTAAGGAGGCCAGGAACCCGGGGCAGTTCGATCTGGAAAAGTACTATCGCGCACGCCAGATCTCTACGGCCCTGTTCGCAGACCGCCTGGAGAGACCGGAGGCAGGAAAAGGCGCTTTTTCGCCCTATCTGGACGGACTGTACCGCATCCGCAGCCGCTGCAGCCAGATCCTGACAACGATCTGCGAGGAGGTGGACGGCCAGCTCTTTAAGGCGGCGATCCTGGGCGAGAAGGAAGAGATGGACGAGACGGTCAAGGATCTGTACCAGCGCAGCGGGATCGCTCATCTCCTGGCGATCAGCGGTCTCCACCTGTCCATGCTGGGGATGGGGCTGCATAAGCTCCTGCGAAAAGCCGGGGCAGGATATGGGACAGCGGCTCTGGCCGGCGGGGCGGCGGTCATAAGCTACGGTCTGATGACCGGCGCCTCCGGATCCGCTCTGCGTGCGGCCATCATGCTGTCGGCTGCTTTTCTGGCCGCCTTTTTAGGCAGGACCTATGATCTTTTGTCCGCCCTGTCCCTGGCCGCGCTCCTGCTGGCCTTTTCCAGGCCTTTTTTGATCGCAGACAGCGGTTTTTTGCTCTCCTTCGGGGCTGTACTGGGGATCGGGCTGCTTGGGGACGGTCTGGTGAGAGCCCTGAAGGTGGGACGGACCTGGCAGAAAGATCTGCTGCTCAGCCTGTCCGTCCAGCTCATGACCGCTCCGGTGGTGCTCTGGAACTATTTTCAGTATCCGGCCTACGGGATCTGCTTGAACCTGCTGGTGGTGCCGCTCATGGGCTATGTGATCCTCTCCGGTCTTTTGGGGATCGCCTGCGGCTTTTTCGTGCCGGCGCTGGGTGTGGCGGCGGTCGGGAGCGGACATTATATCCTGCAGTGCTACCAGGAGCTGTGCCAGCTCTTTTTAGCGCTCCCCGGCAGCCAGATCCTGTTTGGAAGGCCTGGATGGGGACAGATCGCCAGCTATTATCTGGTGTTGGCCGGGACGGTGCTGGCGATCAAGTCAGCGGCCAGATCAAAGTGGGTGGTCCTGCTGGCAGGGAGCCTGGGCTGTTTTCTATGTCTGTGCCCGCCTGTGCAAAGGGGCTGCTCGGTCACGTTCCTGGATGTGGGACAAGGCGACGGGATCGTGATCGTCAGTGAAGGCGGCTGCTTCCAGATGGCCGGACTGGAGCGGGCAGAGGCGTGCGCAGGTTTGAAAAAGACGGATATGGATCTTAAAAAGGCGGATGCCGGCCTGGAAAAGACAGGGGACCCAAGGCGGGCGGTGATCCTGGTGGATGGAGGGAGCACCAGTGAGAAACGGCTGGGTGAGGAGCGTCTGGAGCCGTTTTTAAAGTCCATGGGGATCGGGTGCATCGATGCTGCCCTGGTCAGTCATGGGGATGAGGACCATATCAGCGGTCTGCGCTACCTTTTGGAGGAATGTGGACAGATCCAGATCCGCAGGATCATCCTGCCGGAAAACGGGCGGGGGGATACCGGCTATGACCGCCTGATCTTAGCTGCCCAGGCCAGAGGGACCGGCATCTGGTATATGGATGCCGGTGATCAGATACAGGCAGGGATGGTCCACATAGCCTGCCTGTACCCGGAAAAGGGAGAGGATATCGACCCCACGGACCGGAACCAGCAGTCCATGCTCTTGCGGGTAGACCACAAAGATCTCCATATGCTGCTGACCGGTGATGCCGACCAGCAGGGCGAGCGGCGCATGGTAGAACGGCAGGCGGAGGCCGGACAGCAGCCAGGAAAGGATCCGTATCCGGAAGGCGCACAGAAGGAGGCTGTCCCTTTGTCTGCTGTCCAGGTCCTGAAGGCGGCCCATCACGGCTCCCGCTACTCCAACAGCCAGGAGCTTTTAGAGGCGGTGAGCCCGGCATTGACCGTGATCTCGTATAAGGCAGGAAATCCCTACGGCCATCCCCATGAGGAAGCGTTGGAGCGGATAGAGGCTGCGGGAGGTCTGATCTTAAAGACAGGAGAGCAAGGGGCGGTGATACTCCGCGCCCTGGACGGAGAGCTGCGGTATCACACCTATCTGCCGTGATGCGGGGGCGCGATCGGCGCTCCATCCTGCGCTGCTGTTTATCAAATGATCAAGAAGAGGAGGATGTAGAATGAAAGATTTTGATGTAAGGATCCCGACCAGGATCATCTTTGGAAAGGGAAAAGAGCGTGAGGTCGGCAGACTGATCAAAGAGTATGGATATCAAAAGGTCCTGCTCCACTATGGCGGCGGCAGCGCGGTCCGTTCCGGTCTGCTGGACCAGGTAAAGCTTTCTTTAGAGGAGGTCGGCATCTCCTATGTGGAGCTGGGCGGCGTGCAGGCGAACCCGACCCTTAGTCTGGTGCGGGAGGGGATCAGGTCCTGTCTGGCGGAAAAGGCGGATCTGATCCTGGCGGTAGGCGGTGGCAGCGTGATCGATTCAGCCAAGGCGATCGGAGACGGAGCCGGGGATCCACAGGCGGATGTCTGGGACTTCTTTTTGCAGAAGGCATCGCCCAAGGCCCATATCCCGGTAGCCGTGATCCTCACGTTGTCGGCTTCCGGCAGTGAGATGAGCCAGTCGGCTGTGCTGACCAATGAGGAGACCGGTTTAAAGCGGGGCTTCAACAGCCCGACCCACCAGCCTTTGTTCTCGATCTGCAACCCGGAGCTGACCTACTCGGTGAGCCGGTTCCAGACCGGCTGTGGTACCGTGGATATCATGATGCATACCCTGGAGCGGTACTTTGGCTGGACAAAGGACAGTGCGGTCACCGACCGGCTGGCTGAGGGCCTGCTGCGGGCGGTGATCGAAGCCGGACAGGTGGCGGATAAGAAACCAAGAGACTATGAGGCCAGAGCCACCCTGATGTGGGCCGGGAGCCTTTCACACAATGGTCTGACCGGGATCGGCCGGGACTTTTTCATGCAGGTCCACCAGCTGGAGCATGAGCTTTCCGGCATGTATCCAAGGATCGCCCACGGTGCAGGCCTGTCCGCTCTGTTTGCCTCCTGGGCCCGCTTTGTGTGCCCCAGCTGGCCGGAGCGCTTTGCCCAGTATGCGTCCCGGGTATGGGATGCTGCGGCAGATCCTGCAGATCCGATGCCCGCCGCATTGGAAGGGATCCGCAGGACAGAAGCGCTTTTCAAGAGTCTGGGGATGCCCATCTCTTTGAAGGAGCTGGATGTGGATCCGGAACGGTTTGAAGAGATGGCGATAAAGTGTACGAATTTTGGTGCAAGGACCTTAAAAGGCATACGGGAGCTAAAAAAGGCGGAGATGATCCAGATCTATGAGATGGCCTATGAGGCGGGGCAGTCCTGATGCAGACGCTGGATGAGGACATCAAAAAAAGGGAGTTCAAACGGGTCTATCTCCTGTACGGGGAAGAGAACTTTTTGAAGAGGAGCTACAAGAACCGTTTAAAAGAGGCTGTCCTGGGAGACGACACCATGAACTTCCATTATTTTGAAGGAAAGGGGATGGATATCCAGGAGATCGTGGGACTGGCGGACACCATGCCCTTCTTTGCCCCAAAGCGGCTGCTCCTTTTAGAAGACAGCGGCCTGTTCAAGGGGAGCGCGGAGCAGCTGGCGGCTTATCTGCCTCAGCTTCCGGAAAGCACCTGCATGCTCTTTGTTGAATCGGAAGTGGACAAGCGGGGCAAGCTGTACAAGGCGGTGAAGAAGGTGGGCTATGCCGCCGATATGGTCCGCCAGACACCGGCCCAGCTGGCCAACTGGTCCGCCAGGCTCCTGGCCAGGGAGGGCAAAAAGATCACCAACGCCACCATGGAGCTTTTCCTGAGCAAGGCCGGGGACGACATGGAAAATATCCGCTCTGAGCTGGATAAGCTGATCAGCTATACGTTAGGGCGGGAAGTGATCACCTCCCAGGATGTGGAAGACATCTGTACCACCCAGCTGACCAATAAGATCTTTGATATGATCGCCGCTATCTCGAACCGCCAGGTCCCGAAGGCCATGGAGCTGTATGAGGATCTGCTGCTCTTAAAGGAGCCGCCTATGCGGATCTTATTTTTGATCGCCCGTCAGTTCAACCAGCTTTTGCTGGTAAAGGATATGGCAGGGAAAGGGGTGGCAAAGGCGGAGATGGCATCCCGTCTAAAGGTCCCGCCCTTTGTGGCGGGAAAGATGCTCACCCAGGCCAGAGCGTTCACCAAGGAACAGATCCTGGCCTATGTGGAGCAGTGCGTGGAGATGGAGGAGGCGGTGAAGCGGGGACGGCTCCAGGACCGCCTGGCTGTGGAGATCTTGATCTGCAGGAGGATCTGAGAGACGCCTGCAGCCGTCATCTTCCTTATGCGCGCAGTGCGCATCCCCTGAAGGGTCTTTGTTTTTCAGGACGCACTTTCCTATGGAACAAAAAAACTCCCTGTGCTGCCACACCTGCGGCACAGGGAGTCTTTTCTGATATTCTATGGATCAAGCAATGCCATTCACAGCTTTCGCTAAACGGGATACCTTGCGGGAAGCGTTGTTCTTATGATAAACGCCCTTGCTGGCAGCCTTGTCGATCTCTGTGGTAGCAGCTAACAGCGCAGCCTGTGCAGCAGCCTTGTCACCGGCAACGACAGCAGCGTCTACCTTCTTGATCGCGGTCTTCACTTTCGAACGGATCGCCTTATTTCTTGCAGCCTTGGTCTGGTTCACTAAGATCCTTTTCTTTGCAGATCTGATATTTGCCATTTTTGTACACCTCCATTCTTTGATCTTTTCTGTGTTTTCCATCAAAACCTGGACACGGACAGTTCAATGATAAACATACTCTATTATCATACTCAGATCGAGGGAGGATGTCAATACATGATATTGAGATTTTTGCAGAAAATAGATAGGAAGATCGCTTTTCAAGGACCGGTCAGATAGCCTCTGGGGTCATAGGTACAGAAAGGGCAGACAGCAGAAAGGACAGGTGGCAGCGTGATGCGAGGAAAAGGCAGAGGCCCCATGTTTGGGGGAGGGCAGAAGAGGAGCGTGAGGAGGAAGATGCGGACGGTCCAGCCTGGGAGGAGACAGGCCGTGGGGATGGAGCTGCGGACGGATCTGGCGCTGGAGGAGAAGGAGAGGTTCCCGGGGGACGGGGGGGAGATCGGCGGCGTGGCGCTGCGGGAGTGGCATCGGCAGGATGAGCAGATCAAGATCTCGGAGGTGCGGATCTTAAATGAGCGGGGAGCCAGAGCCATGGGAAAGGAGATGGGGGTCTATCTGACGGTAGAGGCCCGGGGCGTGGAAAAGAAGGGGGAAGAGTTCCGAAAGGAGCTGGCCGGGGAGCTGGCCAGGCAGATCCAGGAGCTGGTAGGGGGGAAGGAGGAGAAAAGGAGACCGCAGGAGAAGGCAGATCAGGAGAGGAAAGGGAAGCCGCAGGGAAAAGGGCTTCCTGAGAAAGTCCTGGTGGTGGGACTGGGGAACCTGTATGTGACCCCGGATTCTTTAGGGCCAAGGGTCCTCCAGCATCTGCAGGTGACCAGGCATTATGATGGGCAGTATGGAAAAGGGTTTTTGAAGGAACAGGGGATGGCGGCTGTCAGCGCGATCGCGCCGGGCGTGATGGCCCAGACCGGGATGGAGACAGCGGAGATCTTAAAGGGTGTGGTGGAGGAGACCGGTCCGGATCTGGTGGTGGCGATCGATGCCCTGGCGGCCAGGAGTGTCCACCGGCTGGGATGTACGATCCAGCTCTCGGACACAGGTATCCGACCTGGCTCCGGTGTGGGGAACCATCGGAGCGGCCTGACAAAGGAGACCCTTGGAGTCCCGGTGCTGGCGGTGGGCGTGCCCACGGTGGTGGGCGCGGCGGCGATCGTCCAGGATACGATCGGAGCCATGGTAAAGGCCCTGGAGATGGGGAGGGATACAAAAGGAGCCGGGGGATATCTGGGCAGCTTAGGGCCGGATGAGCAGTATGCCCTGATCCGGGAGCTTTTGGAGCCGGAATTTGGCCCCATGTTCGTGACGCCGCCGGATATCGAGGAGAGGGTGGAACAGCTGGGCCATGTGATCGCAGAGGCTTTGGAGCAGGCTTTCCTTTATCCTGGCAGGCTCTGATCTTGGAGCCGTGGTATCGGCTGAAGAACGGACGCCTAAAGCGGCCGGTCAGCGCATAAGATATCACGATAAGGCTTTGGCAGGTGATCTTGTGGAAAAGGGATGGAGGAGGATCTTGTGGACAAAGATCCGGGTGAGGAGACGGCGTGTGCCTTTTGGCAGGCCGTTTTCTAAAGGCTTCCTGGGGGTCGTGTTGGCGGCGGCTCTTTTCCTGGTGTCCATAAAGCTCTGGGATATGCCCTCCGGCCTGGGATTTGCCGGCCATCCCCTGCCTGGGCTGAAGGAGATGGCGGCTAAGGCAGGACAGGGTGTTTTGGAGCACATCTGGGACCGGTTCTATCCGGCCCCGACTATGGATGGGGAAGGGAAGGGGCAGATAGCAAAAGAGGCCGACCCCTCCTACCGCGCGGCAAAGACCGTAGAAGCTTTTTTCCAGGAGCACAGCTATCTGGCGCTGTATGGAAATGAGGAGACTGGGGGATTGGGGGGAGAGGAACTGTGGCAGCCCGGCCTGGAGCTGGCGGAGGGGGGATCCGGAGCGGGCATATCGGATGGAGGCGGACAGGATCGTGCCGGAGAGGTCGGTACCGGAGAGGTCGGTGTCGGACAGGACCCTTCCGCACAGGGCGGTGTCGGGCCGGAGCCGATGGGCACAGGGGCGGAGGCCGGGCCGGGGGAGGATGGGAGCAGTCAGGCAGTCCTGCAGGACAAGGTCTTGGCCAATAGGACCTCCTTCCCGGGGCAGACCTACCAGCTGGCCCAGCTGGAAGACTATGATTTCCTGATGAGCCATTTTTACAGTGTACATACATCCACCACTGCCAGCCGGGAGCTGATGGATGCGAAAAAGCTGCTGCGCTACGATCTTCGGATCAGCGGGAGCGATGGACAGGAGGAGGGGGGGGACCGGCAGGGAGGCGGGGAAGAAGGCCCCCAGATCCTTATCTACCACACCCATTCCCAGGAGGCTTTTGCGGACTCTGGAGAGGGGGAGACGATCGTGGGCGCAGGCACTTATCTGGCCCAGCTTTTAGAGGCGCAGGGCTTTTCTGTCTATCACGACTGCTCTGTCTATGACGTGCGGGACGGAAAGCTGGACAGGAACAAAGCGTATACCTACGCGCTGGAGGGGGTCGAAAAGATCTTGGCGGAGCACCCTTCTATCCAGGTGGTGATCGACCTCCACCGGGATGGAGTGCGGTCCGAGACTCACCTGATCACAGAGGTGAACGGGAAGCCCACGGCCCAGATCATGTTCTTTAACGGCCTCAGCCAGACGCCGGATGGCCCGGTCCCTTACCTGGAGAATCCTTACCGGGAGGAGAACCTGGCCTTCAGCCTGCAGCTCCAGCTAAAGGCCCAGGCTTACTATCCCGGCTTTACGAGAAAGATCTATCTAAAAGGCCTCCGGTATAACCTGCACTTAAGGCCGCGCTCCTGCCTGGTGGAGGCCGGGGCCCAGACCAATACCTATGAGGAGATCCTAAACGCCATGGAACCTTTAGCGGAAGTTTTCACGATGGTGTTGCGCGGGAAATAAAAAAATGGTATGATACCAGGGTCAAAAGGTCGTGCAACTATGTAAAAACAGGAGGAGGGGTAGCGCATGGCGAATATCGAACAAAAGAATATCCGCAATTTCTGTATCATCGCCCATATCGATCACGGCAAATCCACCCTGGCCGACCGGATCATCGAAAAGACCGGTCTGATGACGCAAAGGGAGATGCAGGATCAGATCCTGGACAATATGGATATCGAGCGGGAGCGGGGGATCACCATCAAGGCCCAGACCGTCCGCACCGTATATACGGCCAGAGACGGCCAGGAATATATCTTTAACCTGATCGACACCCCAGGGCATGTGGACTTTAATTACGAAGTATCCCGGTCCCTTGCTGCCTGCGACGGAGCGGTGCTGGTGGTGGACGCGGCCCAGGGGATCGAGGCCCAGACCCTGGCGAACGTCTATATGGCCCTGGACCATGATCTGGATGTGTTCCCGGTGATCAATAAGATCGATCTTCCCAGCGCCGATCCGGACCGGGTGGAAGAGGAGATCGAGGATGTGATCGGGATCGAGGCCCACGACGCGCCCAAGATCTCGGCCAAGACCGGGCTGAACGTGGAGGACGTGCTGGAAGCTATCGTGGAGAAGCTCCCGCCGCCCCAGGGGGATAAGGATGCGCCTCTTAAGGCTCTGATCTTCGATTCCCTGTACGATCCCTACAAAGGGGTGATCGTATTCTGCCGGGTAAAGGAAGGCACGGTGAAAAAAGGGACGCCCATCCGCATGATGGCCACAGGAGCGGAGGCCGATGTGGTGGAGGTGGGATACTTTGGCGCCGGCCAGTTCATCCCCTGCGAGGAGCTGAGCGCAGGCATGGTGGGCTATCTGACCGCCAGCATCAAGAACGTGAAGGACACAGAGGTGGGCGATACGGTGACCAGCCGCACAGATCCCTGCGACCAGCCCCTGCCCGGCTATAAAAAGGTCACCTCCATGGTCTACTGCGGCCTATATCCGGCAGACAGCACCAAGTACCCGGATCTGCGGGATGCTTTAGAAAAGCTCCAGCTAAATGACGCTTCCCTGTTCTATGAGCCGGAGACCTCTTTAGCCTTAGGCTTTGGTTTCCGCTGCGGATTTTTGGGACTGCTCCATCTGGAGATCATCCAGGAGCGTTTAGAGCGGGAGTATGATCTGGACCTTGTGACCACAGCTCCCGGCGTTGTCTACCATGTCTATAAGCGGGACGGGGAGATGATCTGCCTCACCAACCCTTCCAATCTGCCCGATCCAACGGAGATCGACCACATGGAAGAGCCTATCGTCAGCGCGGAGATCATGGTGACCACAGAATTTGTGGGGGCGATCATGAAGCTGTGCCAGGAGCGCCGCGGTGTGTACTTAGGGATGGAATATATGGAGGCGACCCGGGCGCTCTTAAAGTATGAGCTTCCGTTAAATGAGATCATCTACGACTTCTTTGATGCATTAAAATCCAGATCCAGAGGCTATGCCTCCTTTGACTATGACTTAAAGGGATATGTGACCTCCGAGCTGGTAAAGCTGGATATCCTGGTGAACCGGGAAGAGGTGGACGCCTTGTCCTTTATCGTACATGCCTCCTCGGCATATGAGCGGGGGCGGAAGATGTGCGAGAAGCTGAAGGAGGAGATCCCCAGGCATCTGTTCGAGATCCCCATCCAGGCAGCTGTGGGCGGGAAGATCATCGCCAGGGAGACGGTGAAGGCTGTGCGCAAGGATGTGCTGGCCAAATGCTATGGCGGTGACATCACCCGAAAGAGAAAGCTGTTGGAGAAGCAGAAGGAAGGGAAAAAGCGGATGCGCCAGATCGGCAGCGTAGAGATCCCACAGAAGGCCTTTATGAGCGTGCTGAAGCTGGACGAGGAGTAAGAGGGATGAGCGAGAGGCCGTAAAGATCCGCTAGAGAACGGCGGACAGACGTTGAGCAGATCCAAAAACGGCGGGCAGTGGTCTGAGCAGACCGGAGACTGGCTGATCTGTGCGGATCTGGGACAGGCCGATGGCGGTATCAAGAAAAGATCGGGTTGATCATGGATAAGAATAAGAATAAAAAAAAGAGCCTGGAGCTGTATGTCCACATCCCCTTTTGCGAGAGGAAATGCCTGTATTGTGATTTCCTCTCCTTTCGTGCGGATCGGGATGTACAGGCAGAATATATGGATCAGCTGCGCTGTGAGATCGCGGCATCCGGACCTTGGTATGCAGAGCATCAAGTTGAAACGGTCTTTATCGGCGGAGGGACCCCCTCCGTGCTGGAACCGGAGCAGATCACCCTGCTGATGCAGGCCATAAGGCGGTCCTTTGCGGTGGCGGAGGACGCGGAGATCACCATAGAGGCTAATCCGGGGACCCTTTTATCCAAGAAGCTCCCCGTCTATCGGGCGGCAGGGATAAACCGGCTGAGCTTAGGGGTCCAGTCCGCCTGTGATGAGGAGCTAAAGCTCCTGGGGAGGATCCACATCTACGAGGATTTCCTAAAGGCCTTCCAGAACGCCAGGATGGCTGGCTTCACCAACATCAATGTGGATCTGATGAGCGGGATCCCGGGGCAGACGATGAGCTCCTGGCGGAACACTCTGCGAAAGATCATCATGCTGAAGCCGGAGCATATCTCGGCGTACAGCCTGATCGTGGAGGACGGGACGCCCTTTGGGGACCACTATGGCTATGACGGCCCAAGAAAGAGGACCAGGGGAGATCTGGCAGGCGCGCCGGCAGGGCGGTCTACAGAGCCGGAAGACTGGCTGGACGAATGGCCGGATATCCTTGATGGGTGGCCGCCTCTGGTGGACGAAGAGACAGACCGGCAGATGTACCACCTGACCAAAAGCCTTTTGGAGGAGGCCGGATATGAACGGTATGAGATTTCTAATCACGCGAAGCGAGGATACCATTGCCGCCATAATATCGGCTACTGGACCGGTGTGGATTATCTGGGCTTCGGCATCGGGGCTTCCTCCTGTGTGGATGGCTGCCGGTTCAGCAATGAGCCGGATATCCAGGTCTATCAGGAGCTGGATCTCTCCCTGGACGGACTGGACCGCCTCCATGGCGACATCCATGTCCTGAGCCGCCGGGAACAGATGGAGGAGTTCATGTTCCTGGGGCTGCGCATGTCAAAAGGCGTTTCGAATGCGGCTTTTGTGGAGGCGTTCGGCCTTCATATGGACATGGTCTACAAAGATGTGATCGGGAAACTGGTGGAGAAAGGGCTGCTGGTGCAGAAGGGAAAGGACATCGCATTGACCGAGTGGGGGATGGATGTGAGCAACCGGGTGTTCAGTGAGTTTTTGCTGGACAGATGAGATAGATGATATGGGGATATAGACCAGGCTGCCGCAGCAGGTGCGGACCGACAAGAGGCGATCTTGTGGTCCTGCCTGCTGCGGCAGCCTGGTCTATATCTGCATGCTCATAGGACGTACGTCCCATGAAAGCGATCTGTGTTATGCCAGCATCATCCCCATCCTCTGTTTGGATCATGCTCCAACAAGAAAGACTTCCGCGTATTGGACACCCTGGTTGCGGGCTTCGCTGTGCGTATTAAAAAAGATATCGATATGGTTGCCGCGTACGCCGCTGCCTTTATCCTCCGCCGTATAGACCGTTCCATTGATCATCACCTTTGTCCCGTAGGGGATCACCCGGGGATCTACGGCGATGGTATGGTTCGCGCTGGCGATGGTGCCGGTGCTGGTCAGGCTCCCCCACCCGGAGGAACAAGAGCGGCATTGACAGTAGCCGGTGGTCTTGAAGATGCCCAGGGAACGGATCGGGGCGGCTCCCTTGTAGTAAGGCCGGTCGCCGCCTACCGGCTGGCCGTCCACCGAGGTGCGGACCGTATAGGTCCCGTCCGGGAGGGCGGACCAGTCTATGGGGATGGAAAAGCCGCATAAGCCGCTCCCGAAGCCGCAGGCCGCTACATCATCCCGCTGGATATCGGCTATGCCGGAGGCTTCCTGGACCACTGTGCCCGTGCTGTCCGCCACCGTGACAGAGACCGCTGGCGTCTCCTCCGGTGCATCCGCATCCCAGGCCCAGCCGGACACCGAGTCCTCCTGGATCTGATCTACGTTTCCGTGGATCTCGCCGGCCATCGCCGTGATGCTGGCCCCCAGGGTCAGGGCTGCGGTAAAGGAAAGATTTATCATATGTTTGAGCGTTCGCTCTTTTCGCATAAGATCATCAACCTCGCTTTCTGCTAGTTGCTCTGCGGCGGATCGGCCGGACAAGATACCAACAGAAACGACACAGAATAGCAACTCAATATTCATACAAAATATATATATGTAACACTTTTGTAAATATTGCTGGCAGATACATATTTTACCTGATTTTTCTGTTTTGTCAAGCTTTTTTGTGATAAAAGACTGGGAATGATGCGCAAAAAGCGGCAGAAAGAGAAAATATCGGAGCCGGATCGACGAATAAACAGAAAATTATGGGCGAAAAATGATCGATGAAGAGAGCGGAGAAAGTGGAGAGAGCAGGGCGGAGAACAAAAAGAGAGACGAGAGTGTAGGCGTTTTTAAAAAAGCGAGGATGGCAAAGAAAGGCGGAAAAAGAGGCGCGGGAAAATGGCGCGGAAGACACGGGGAGCAAAAAGGGGCATATAGAAAGCCGCTCCCTCCAAAAAAGACGGGAGCGGCTTTTTCAGACTCATCCGATCGGGATAGATCAGGTCTTTATCATTGGATCAAAAATACTTCGGCTTGTGTCCGCCCGTGTGCCGCGGCCGACGCATGATCGGCATAATAGATGTCGATCATCTTACCCTGTACGGCGGAGCCTTTGTCCTCCACGGTGTAGATGATATCGCCGATACGGACCCTGGTCCCCAAGGGCAGGATGTTTAAGTCTGCCGCGATGGTATGCTGCGGCTGGGGCACAGTGCCGGAAAAGGTGATACCAAAGCCTCCGCTGCACTCCGCGCAGCTGCAATAGCCGCTGAGCGAGAACATGCCCAGAGAAGTTTCTTTAACAGCATTGGCAGCGCCTGTATCTTTCTTTTGATAGCCGGGGCCTGCGCTGATCGGCATCGGCTCGGCTGTAGTGACCTGTGAGATGGCAGGCACATTAGAGACCGGAGTGGCGGCTGCCGATAAGTTGGTGCCCGTAGGCTTTTGGGCGGTCGTGCTCTTTGCAGAGGTCCCGGCTGTCTTGTCATACCGGACGCTATCGCCCAATGCATAATATTTGTCATCCTTTACCGCGTAGGCTTTGACGGTGAAGCTGGTGCCGCTGAGCGAAGACCAGTCTACGTCCGCCGAAAAACCATGCCATCCGTCTTTTAAGTCCGCTACCAGATCTTCCCGGTATTTATTTGCGGTCACATGGAGATATTTGATCGGAAGAGGATCGCCGGTCTGGAAGATATGGATCTCTACTTCCTGGACATCATTGGTATCTTCCGGGTTCCATGCCCAGCCAGAGATCGTCTTTGTGTCTACATTCGTGACCTTGCCCCGTACATTCGCTGCATTTGCAGGGAATACCAGCATCGCAGCAGCGATCAGAGATAAGATGACAGCTTTACTTCTTTTAAATGATCGGTCTATCATAAAGAACACCTCCCTATCATAATGACATTAAACGATAACTATCTTCAGATGTCCGATCGGACTTTTCCTAGATCAGGAAAGCACCAGGCCGACACAGATCGACGATACGGGGGATCGCAGATCCGTCATGGTATGTTATCATTATATTACAAAAATGTTAAATGTCAAGTAAAAGTGGTGTTTTCTGCTGCTTTATCCGAAAAATAGGGAGGAAAAGTGGGGGATAGCGCCATTTTAAGGGTGGAAAGGATGAAAGAACGACCGATTCAGAGGGGCTTGAACGCTGATATAGTTATGGAAGAAAGAAGTTTTTCAAAAATGGTATTGACAAATGATAGGGATCGTAATATATTAACTATTGTAGAAATTAGCACTCGATGATGTTGAGTGCTAACAAGGAAGGAAAGGGCTGAAGGATCCGAGAGGACCTCTGAAAAGCCCGCAGCACAAGGTGAGGCATATGGCCGGAGAGGAGGACGGGATGGAACTGGACAGAAGGAAAGTCACCATATTAAAGGCGATCATCAAGACTTATCTGGAGACAGGAGAGCCGGTGGGATCCAGGACCATTTCCAAATACTCCGACTTAAAGCTCAGTTCCGCCACTATACGGAACGAGATGTCCGATCTGGAGGAGATGGGCTATATCATCCAGCCTCACACCTCTGCCGGACGCATCCCGTCGGATAAGGGCTATCGATTTTATGTGGATCAGCTGATGGAGGAGAAAGACCAGGAGATCAACCAGGTCCAGGAGCTGATGTTCCAGCGGGTGGACCGGCTGGAGCTGGTCTTAAAGCGGCTGGTAAAGATGCTGGCATCCAATACCAACTATGCCGCCTTGATCAGCGGCCCTCATTATGACCAGAACAAGCTAAAGTTCATCCAGCTGTCAAAGATGGATGCGGAGAAGCTGCTTCTGGTCATCGTGATGGAGGGGAACATCATCAAGAACGCCATGATCCCTCTGCGCCATATGCTGCCGGATGAGGCGATCTTAAACCTGAACATCCTTTTGAACAGCGCCTTGAACGGTATACGGGTAGAGGAGATCAATCTGGGGCTCATCTCCAGGCTGAAGGAGCAGGCCGGCTCCCACAGTGAAGTGGTGGGCGCTGTTTTAGACCGGCTGGCGGAGGCGGTCCGGGCCGACGGGGAGGATCTTCCGATCTATACCAGCGGGGCCACCAACATCTTCAAGTATCCGGAGCTCAGCGACGGCAGCAGAGCCAGCCAGCTCCTCAGTACCTTTGAACAAAAGGATATGCTCAAGGAGCTGATCGGGGAGGTGAACACCTCGGAACAGGATGCGGGCACCGGGATCCAGGTCTACATCGGCGACGAGATGCCGGTGCAGTCCATGAAGGATTGCAGTGTGGTGACCGCTAACTATGTATTGGGCGAGGGTCTGCGGGGCACGATCGGCATCGTAGGGCCAAAGCGGATGGATTATGATAAGGTAGTGAGTACCCTGCGGAATGTGATGAGCCAGCTGGATACGGCTTTCAACAGACCGCCTGATGATGGCAAGTAGCGGTCCGGCCGTTACGGTCCGCCCGTGATCTTCCGTGTGTTTGCCGGCAGGAGGATCGGGAGACGGAGTGCAAGGGAAAGGTGATAAAAGTGGAAAAGACGATAAATGAGAACGGACAGACGGCAGAAGAGATGGACAGGGAAGACCGTCTGGAAAGAGAAGCCGAAAGCATCCGTGAGGGAGCTGCCAGTACAGAGGCCCCGGATGAGGACGGGGCGGCCGGTGACACGGCTGATGCCGGTCAGGCAGCTGACGGGGCCGATGGGGCTGCGATGGAGGATCCTGGTGAGGGAGCCGCGCCCGGCGACGGCAAGGAAAAGGAGAAAAAGGGCTTTTTCCATAAAAAAGAGAAGAAAGACCCCAAGGATGAGAAGATCGAGGATCTGACCGACCGGCTGCGCCGGTCCATGGCCGAGTTTGACAATTATAGAAAGCGCACCGATAAGGAAAAGGCCGCCATGTATGAGATCGGGGCAAAGGATATCATCGAGAAGATCCTTCCGGTGCTGGATAATCTAGAGCGGGGCATAGCGGCTGTCCCGGAGGATGCGAAGGGGTCATCCCTGGCGGAAGGCATGGAGATGATCTACAAGCAGTTCGTAAAGACTTTGGAGGATATGGGCGTGACCCCCATCGAGGCTATGGGACAGCCCTTTGATCCGAACTTCCACAACGCGGTGATGCATGTGGACGATGAGAGCCTGGGGGAGAACGTGGTGTCCGCAGAGCTCCAGAAGGGCTATATGTACCGTGACAGCGTGGTCCGCCACAGTATGGTGCAGGTGGCGAATTAGCGCGCGGTATGGTGCAGAAAACAGGCAGTAACGTATCAATTTCATTATAGAGTCATGATAGGACTTTAAGTCCAGGAGGAAAAACTATGAGCAAGATAATCGGTATCGATCTGGGTACGACAAACAGCTGTGTGGCCGTCATGGAAGGCGGGAAGCCCACCGTCATCGCTAACGCGGAGGGGATCAGGACCACACCATCTATCGTCGCATTTACAAAGTCCGGTGAGCGTTTGGTGGGTGAGCCGGCAAAGCGTCAGGCCGTGACCAATGCGGACCGGACGATCTCCTCGATCAAGCGGCATATGGGCACGGACTACAAGGTAGCGATCGACGAGAAGAAGTATACGCCTCAGGAGATCTCCGCAATGATCTTACAAAAGCTGAAAGCGGATGCGGAGAGCTATCTGGGCGAGAAGGTGACGGAGGCGGTCATCACCGTTCCCGCGTATTTTAACGATGCACAGCGGCAGGCCACCAAGGACGCGGGCAAGATCGCGGGTCTGGATGTAAAGCGTATCATCAACGAGCCCACCGCGGCAGCCCTGGCCTATGGTCTGGACAATGAAAAAGAGCAGAAGATCATGGTATACGACTTAGGCGGCGGTACCTTCGACGTATCCATCATCGAGATCGGCGACGGCGTGATCGAGGTGCTCTCCACCAACGGCGATACCCGTTTGGGCGGCGATGATTTCGACAATGCGATCACCCAGTGGCTGATCAGCGAATACAAGAAGGCAGAGGGCGTGGATCTTTCTAATGACAAGATGGCTCTCCAGCGATTAAAAGAGGCGGCAGAGAAGGCGAAGAAGGAGCTGTCCACAGCCACCACCACCAATATCAACCTGCCCTTCATCACGGCTACTCCCGAAGGCCCCAAGCATCTGGACGTGGACCTGACCAGAGCGAAGTTTGACGAGCTGACCCATGACCTGATCGAGCGCACGGCGATCCCGGTGCAGAACGCGCTGCGCGATGCGGGCATCACATCCTCAGAGCTGGGCAAGGTGCTGTTAGTGGGCGGTTCCACCCGTATGATCTCCGCACAGGAGAAGGTAAAGCAGCTGACCGGCAAGGAGCCCAGCAAGTCCTTAAACCCGGATGAGTGCGTGGCCATCGGTGCGGCGATCCAAGGCGGCAAGCTGGCAGGGGATGCCGGCGCAGGGGATATCCTTTTGCTGGATGTGACCCCATTGTCCTTATCCATCGAGACCATGGGCGGCGTGGCCACCAGGCTGATCGAGCGGAACACCACCATCCCCACCAAGAAGAGCCAGATCTTCTCTACGGCGGCGGATAACCAGACCGCAGTGGACATCCATGTGGTACAGGGCGAGCGCCAGTTCGCCAGGGATAACAAGACCTTAGGCCAGTTCCGTTTAGACGGGATCCCGCCGGCAAGGAGAGGTGTGCCCCAGATCGAGGTCACCTTTGATATCGATGCCAACGGTATCGTGAACGTATCGGCAAAGGATCTTGGAACAGGCAAGGAGCAGCACATCACCATCACATCCGGTTCCAATATGTCCGATGACGATATCCAGAAGGCTGTGAAGGAAGCGGCCGAGTACGAGGCACAGGATAAGAAGAAGAAGGAAGCGATCGATGCCAGGAACGATGCGGACGCCATGGTCTTCCAGACCGAGAAGGCGTTAGAGGAGGTAGGCGATAAGCTGGATGCCTCCGATAAGGCAGAGGTAGAGGCAGACCTGAACGCATTGAAGGAAGCGGTGAACAAGGCTCCTGTAGACCAGATGACCGACAGCCAGGTAGAGGAGATCAAGGCAGGCAGAGAGAAGCTGATGAACAGCGCACAGAAGTTGTTCGCCAAGGTCTATGAGCAGGCTCAGGGCGCGGCAGGCGCAGGCCAGGCAGGCCCCGGCCCGGATATGGGCGCAGGCCAGGCAGGACCGGGTGCAGGCTACGGCGACGACGTAGTGGACGGCGACTTCAAGGAAGTCTAAGGGCCGGATCCGCTGTCGCATGAACAGAGGCCGCTCGGCATCTATCTGGGTGCCGCAGTGAGCGATGAGCAGTATAGTGAGAAAGCAGACGAAGGGGCTTTGCGGAAGGATCTTCCGCAAACCCCTATTGCAGGTTGAAAGGGCTATGATCATGGCAGATAAAAGAGATTATTATGAGGTCTTAGGCGTGTCCAAGGATGCGGACGAGGCCGCCATAAAAAAAGCATACCGGGTGCTGGCCAAGAAGTATCACCCAGATGCCAATCCGGGGGATGAGACTGCCGCCGAGAAGTTCAAGGAGGCATCGGAGGCCTATGCGGTCTTGAGCGATCCTCAGAAGCGGCAGCAGTATGACCAGTTCGGACATGCGGCATTTGAGGGCGGCGCCGGAGGCGGAGGCGGTTTTGGCGGCTTCGGCGGCTTTGATTTCAACGGCGCAGATATGGGCGATATCTTTGGGGATATCTTCGGCGATATCTTCGGCGGCGGACGGAGCCGGGGCCGCTCCAATGGGCCTATGCGGGGCGCAAATGTCCGGAGCGCGGTCCGGATCACCTTTGAGGAGGCCGTGTTCGGCTGTGAGAAGGAGATCGAGATCAACTATAAAGAAGAGTGTAAGAGCTGTCAGGGGAGCGGAGCCAAGGCAGGCACCTCGCCGGTCACCTGCGGCAAATGTAACGGCAAGGGCAAGATCACCTATGTGCAGCAGTCCTTCTTCGGCCAGGTGCAGAACGTGCAGACCTGCCCGGACTGCGGCGGCACAGGCAAGGTGATCAAGGAGAAATGCCCTGACTGCTACGGCAGCGGGTATAAGACCACCCGGAAGAAGTTCAAGGTCACGATCCCCGCAGGGATCGATAACGGGCAGAGCGTCCGCATGGCAGGGGGCGGTGAGCCCGGAAGGAACGGCGGCGAGAGAGGCGACCTCCTGGTGGAGGCGGTGGTATCCCAGCATCCGATCTTCAAGCGCCAGGATACCAGCATCTTTTCCACTGTGCCGATCTCCTTTGCCAGAGCGGCCTTGGGCGGCCCGATCCGGATCAAGACCGTGGACGGAGAGGTGGAGTACGAGGTCAAGGCCGGGACCCAGACCGATACCAAGGTCCGCTTAAAAGGGAAGGGCGTGCCCTCCCTGCGCAACAGGAACCTGCGGGGCGATCACTATGTGACCCTGGTGGTGCAGGTGCCGGAGCGGATGAACGAGGCCCAGAAGGAAGCGCTGCGGAAGTTCGACGAGGCCATGACCGGGGTGTATCCGGAAGGGGAAAAGCATAAGAAGAAGGGGCTGTTCAAATGATGGCTGGATGCCTGATGGGAGGGCATAGATGATCCAAGATGGAACGGTAAGAGATGCAGAGATAGGTACGACAGGGAACGCATCCGGGGATGGGCAGAAGAGACCCCATAAGTCTGCCCGTTCCGGGGACAGGCGGCAGGAGAAAAATGCCGGGCTGCGTCTGGAGCTGGACAGCTTAAAGATCGAGTATCAGAACCTCTTTGACCGGAGCAACAAGCTGGATAACAAGGTCTACATAACGATCACCTTCTGCGGCTTCTTGTTCGTGTTCATCACGGGCCTGTTCAGCAAGATCTCCCAGCTGCCTCATGTGGGGAGCGGGCTAAAGGGGGCCGTGACGGTATCCTATATCCTGACCTGCATGGCAGTGATGGTGTCCTATGTATATCTGCTGATCTACTTTATGCGGCTTTTGCAGCCGGAGCAGATCGTCCGGATGGATCCGGAGATCCTAAAGGCTGCGGGGTTGGAAGGACTGAGCGAGAGGGCGGCCTTAGAGCGCCTGATCGGTCTTTACCGGGATACGGTGGATGAGGACTTGATAAAATTGAAGACCCGATGCGATGAATTTACCCGTGGGCTACGGTTCGTGGTGCCCACGGTGATCTTGGCGTTCGTCGCCTATGCGATGCAGCTGGCTGTGCAGATCATATAGCCGGCAGCTTTTCTGTTCTGGGTCATGTAGTGTGCCTGTGTATATGGAGAGCCGGGGATACCCCCGGCTTTTTTGCGCCTATGTGCGATCTTACATATTTAGGACCTTGGATCATGGCATGGATCTCTGTGTGCCAGCCCTTTATGGCTCTAGCTGAGATAATTCCGCATGATCTTTAACGCGTTCTTCTCCAGCCGGGACACCTGGGCCTGGGAGATGTGGATCTCCTCGGCCACCTCGGTCTGGGTCTTTCCTTCAAAAAAACGCATATCGATGATGTGGCGCTCCCGTTCCGGGAGCTTTTTCATGGCTTCATTTAAGGAGATATCCTCCACCCAGTTCTCCTCTAAGTTCTTCTTGTCGCTGATCTGGTCCATGACGAAAAGGGGGTCCCCGCCGTCGGTGTAGACCGGCTCGTAGAGGCTGACAGGGCTCTGGATGGCATCTAAGGCGTAGGTGACCTCCTCCTTGGTGACGCCCACCTCGTCGGCGATCTCCATGATCGTGGGGTCCTTCATGTTTTTTTTCATCAGGGCTTCCCGGGCGTAGATCGCCTTGTAGGCGGTGTCCCGGATGGAGCGGGAGACCCGGATGCTGTTGTTGTCCCGCAGGAAACGCTTGATCTCGCCGCAGATCATGGGCACAGCATAAGTGGAAAATCGGACCCCCTGTGTGATGTCGAAATTGTCCACTGCTTTCATCAGGCCGATACAGCCAATCTGGAATAGATCGTCTACATTTTCCGTGTTGTTCGCCGCAAAACGCTGGATCACGCTTAGGACCAGACGGAGATTTCCTTTGATGTACTGCTCCCTCGCCTCCATATCCCCTTCCAGGATCCGCTTAAAGAGCACCTCCTTTTCCTCATTGGTCAAAAGGGGGAGCTTAGAGGTGTTCACTCCGCATATCTCTACTTTATAGACAGGCATGTCATCAACCTCCCATCATTCATGCTATAACTGAATGATGGACGTTTTTCGGCCCGATCATACAAAAAACAGGCTGAAAAAAACTTCCAGCCTGTTTGCCTGCACATGCCTTGACAAAAGGGCGCGGACCGCTGCCGGGGACCGTGCCCGCCCCCTTTCGCCCGGTCTCTTTTCGGCGATATATGGGGTGCGCCTGATGGGTATATACGATATATAGAGACTATCCGATGGTCTCCTGCAGCGCATGGATCGCGTCCGCGGTCTGCTGATAGTCTGCCTTCACCTGGGGCAGGATCTGGGCCGCTTCCGGGGTCCAGCCGGAGCGCAGGGCTTCTGTGAGAGCATGGCTGGAATGATAGAGCTTGGTAAAGCTCAAGTTCTGGCACACGCCCTTGATGGTGTGGGAGGCACGGAAAGCCTCCTCATAGTTTTCTTCGTCCAGGGCTTTACAGAGGTTATCATAGCTTGGGTCGTTCAAAAACTTCAGGACAAATTTCTGGACCAGCTTTTCGGTGCGCAGACGTGAGATCACATCATCGTAATCGCCGCCTAGCGCGATATAGCATTCTTTTAAGCACATGGCTCATCCTCCTTGTTTCTTTGCGCCTGTCCGCGGCACCGCCGCAGACAGGCGCAGATCGTATGGATCTTCCTGCAGGGTCGTGATCTAACGGTACGGCATGGCTTTTCCGAGCGCGCCCGTACACTGGGGTGTTTCCTCGGAAGACCAGGTGGTCTGACAGATAAATTGGATATGTAGTGTTTTTCCTTTTAGGTGGGCCATGCAGTCGTATTCTGCAAGGGGCTGTTCCGGGGTAGTAGCCTTCAGCGCATCCGCCAGCCCTGTGAGGGCCTCCTTTCCAAGGATAGAGAGGAGAGCCTCGTCCTCTAAGGGGTTCAGGATGATCTCCGGCAGATCTGATCTTTCGTCCAACCAGTCCCGGAGCATCAGCATAGAGGGGGAGAAGGTGTATTCAAAGTGGACGGCATTGGACCTGCTGGAGAAGAACGCGTACTTCATGCGCTCATGTTCCATGAGCTGCAGCGTGTTTCCGGAAGCAGGGAGCTCGTAGTCGCCGAGCACGGCGTCGTCCGTGCGCTTTATCTGCGGCTGGGCGTTGGAGGTGGAAGTCTTGTTCTTGAACTCCTCCTCGATGACGTCGGCGATGGCTTTCAGACACTGCATCAGCAATGGGTTGAAGGTGCCGCACTCCCCGTTCAGGATCATATGGACAGCCACCTCGTGGGAGTAGGCCTTTTTGTATACACGCTCGCTGGTCAGGGCGTCATATACATCCGCCAGCGCCACGATTTGGGCGGAGATCGGGATCTCGTCGCCCTTTAGCCCGTCCGGGTAGCCGTGGCCGTCGAACCGTTCGTGATGCCAGCGGCAGATGTCGTGGGCGGTCTTGACCAGCGGTTCGTTCTGATAGGCGGTCAGCTCCTCCAGCATCTCCGCACCGATGGTGGTGTGGGTCTTCATGGTCGCAAATTCTTCAAAGGTGAGCTTCCCGGGTTTATTCAATATCTCGGAAGGGATGGAGATCTTTCCGATGTCATGGAGCGCGGAAGCGCGGCTGATCATACTGATGTCCGCCTGGGTCAGCGAGTAGCGGTCCGTGAGCTGGATCAGATGGGAGAGCATCAGCTCGGTCAGCGTGTGGACATGGACCACATGGAGGGCGCTCTCGCCATTTCTGAACTCCACGATGTGGCTCAGGATGTCGATCATCATCGCGCTCTGCTTTTCGTTTTCATAAACCTGCTCGGCTACCAGGGCAGCCAGCTTTTTCTGCTTGGCGTACAACACCATCGTGTTGACAAGGCGGCGGTGGACGATCGCCATGTTAAAGGGACGGTTGATAAAATCCGCGATGCCGAGAGCATAGGCCCGCTCTATCTGGGTGGCACCGCTCTCGGAAGAGATCATGATGACCGGGATATCCTCGATCCATCGCTGTTGGTTCATGATCTTTAAGACCCCGAAACCATCCATATTTGGCATCACGATATCCAATAGGACAGCGGAGATCTCATTTTCATGCTTTTGGAGGATCGATACGGCCTCCAGGCCGTCCACTGCTTCGAGGATGATATACTCGTCTTCCAGCATATCCGTCAGGATGGCGCGGTTCATCTCAGAATCATCCGCGATCAGGATCGTCTGCTTGTACTCTTGCTTTTTGCTCATAAGATCGTTACCCTCACAAATCAATAAAGATCAGGGACGGGGCTTTTTCCCATCCCGGTCGCCGCGGATCTGACCGGCTTTGCATGATGCGCCGGGGCGGCATGTTCGCTTACAATATGTCACCTGCCATAGAACAATATAGGCTAAGTTTATTATATATAACCAGCGGAAAAAAAACAAGCGTTTCTGTAGTGAAAGTAGATTGTCGATCTTTGGGGGAGGTGATATGATCATTAACAGAGCGAGACGTGCCCGAATGGCCGCACGTGCATCGAAAGGCGCCGGCAGGCAAGGGATAGAGGAGGTTTTGTATGCTGTATCAGATCGTGGACGGGACGGTATCCGCCGGAGGGGCCGTGGTGCTGTCCCATATAGATCTTGAGATAAGAGGAAAGGAGAAGATCGCCGTGGTGGGGCGCAACGGGGCTGGAAAGACCACGCTCCTGCGCCTGATCGCAGGGGAGCTGGAGCTTGACCGGGATGATAAGCGGATGGGGCCCGGGATCGTGACCGCCAGACAGCTGTCCGTGGGGATCCTCCACCAGGACGCGGTTGCGCCCAGAGAAAAGGAAAGGACGGTGGAGGAGCTCCTCTTAGCCGGCTGTCCCGCAAGGGACCTTTTTTCCCGGGAGAGGTTTGCCTATGAGACGGAGTATGACCGGCTCTTTACCGGGTTCGGCTTTGAGAAGGCGGATAAGAAAAAACAGCTGTCCGCTTTTTCCGGAGGGGAGCAGAAGAAGATCGCCTTTATCCGCCTGCTGCTCATGAAGCCGGATATCCTTCTTTTGGATGAGCCCACGGACCATCTGGATATCGCCGCGGTGGAGTGGCTGGAGCGGTACATGGAGAGCTATGAGAAGGCGGTGGTGGTCGTGTCCCACGACCGTTTCTTTCTGGACCAGGTGGCGGATGTGGTCTGCGAGCTTGCAGACGGGAGGCTAAAGCGGTATCCCGGCAGCTACACCCACTACCGGGAGCAGAAGAGGAAGGATCTGGCGGCGCGGCGGAAGGCCTATGAGCGGCAGCAGCAGGAGCTGGCGCGGCTTTACGGACTGGTGGAGCGGTTCAAGCATAAGCCCAACAAGGCTTCTTTTGCCCGGGCGAAGCGGAAGATGGCGGATAGGATCTTGCGGATCGAAAAGCCTGAAAAGGACGATGTGCATATCTTTACCGGAGATATCACGCCCCTTGTTTTGGGGAGCAAGTGGGTGCTGGAGGCGGAGCATCTTGCGATCGGCTATGACAAGCCCCTGTTGGAGCTGTCTCTGCGTGTAAAGCGGGGACAGAAGATCGGGATCGTCGGGGATAATGGGGCGGGGAAGACGGCATTTTTAAAGACGGTGGCTGGTCTGCTGCCTGTGATGAAGGGAAGATGCACCCTGGGAGACCGGACGACGATCGGCTATTTTGACCAGCACACAGCGGCCATCCAGTCGGAGAAACGGGTAAAGGAGCATTTTCATGACCTGTTTCCCTCCCTTACCGAAAAGGAGGTGTGCAGTGTCCTAAGATTCTACCTTTTCGGCGGACAGGCCGCGGCCAAAAGGGTCGGCGATCTGTCCGGAGGGGAGAAGGCCAGGCTGGTGCTGGCAGAGCTCCTGCAGAGCCGGCCGAATCTCCTCCTGTTAGATGAACCTACAGACCACATGGACATCCAGGCCAAGGAGACCTTAGAGTCGGCGCTGCGGGCCTATAAAGGGACGATCCTCTTTGTGTCCCACGACCGATACTTCCTGGGCCAGGTGGCTGAGGAGATCTTGATCTTCGACGGCCGGTCCGCCATGTACTATCCCTTCGGCTACGCCCATTACCTGGAGCGCTGCAGGATGTCAGGCAGCGATCTGGCGGCCCGGATACAGGCCGAGGACCAGGCCCTTTTGGCCGGGCTTAAGGCGGTCCCCAAGGCCGAGCGGCACCGCCTTAAAGAGATCGGCACAAAAGAAGCCTATCTGGACTGGCAGCAGCGGCTAAAGAGAGAGCAGATGGAAAATGCCGGAGGACAGGTGGAGCGTCTGTGGGAAGGGTGGCAGGATATGGGCGGCGCCTGGAACGGCTCGATGCCGGAGGAGCTGGCCAGGGCCTGGGAGGAGTGGACAGAGAGCTGTATCCAGTGGTATGAGAGCTTTGAAGGAGAGGGAGGATGACCGCCCTTTAAAGATACGTCAGGTTCATCACGATCCCCTGAGGATAGTCCCCGTACTTCTCCCCGAACAGATTGATCCCTCCCACATGCTCTGCATCCTCCTTGACCTGTATCTTCAAGGATATGTAGGGCTGGTCATTGATGGCGATCGTCTCTATGTTGACCTGGGGCTTTTCCGGCTTTCCGTCCAGATAGCTCCCGTTCTCCCGGACGGAGAAGGTCTTTAAAAGGCCGTACTGGGTGTTCCCGTTAGGCCAGGTGGGGGGTGTGAGGCGGCCCCGTCTGGCGCCCATATCGCCGGGAGAGTGGAAGGTCCCCACCTCTACCTGGTTGACGGATACGGTGATATCGGAGGGCCAGTTTTCCAGAAATCCCGGAGCCTCCGAGCAGATCTCCATGGAGAAGGAGATCTCGCTCAAGGAGAGGAGGGGATTGTGGATATTGGGGAAGCGGTATTCTAAGTAGCCCTTGCTGAACCAGATCAGCTGGGCCTTGGTGCGGGCGGGGGTGTAGAAGGACTGGATCGTGTCATAGGCGTCGATGGGGCCGTTTTCATCTGCCAGCCCGCAGGTGGGATAGATTAGGCAGTCGCAGTAGTTCCCGATGGGCATGTCCAGGGAGACGGACTTGTTCGCGGAATCTATGTCCGCGTCAAAGGTCTCCAGGCGGAAGGACTGCAGGCTGCAGATGCAGACCCGCATAGAGCCGTGGATGCCTGGCTGGCTCTCTGTGACGATCAGCTGGGCATCCTCCAGGGTCTTGATGTGGAGGGCGGCTGAGGAGAGGGGGATGCACAGGATGGAGGCGATCTCCTGGAGAGAGCGGGGGGTGGTCTTTAGCATATCTAAGATCTCCAGACGTACGGGGGAGGATAATGCCTTTCCGATCTTGGCGATCCGCTGACGGTGAGAGGGGTTGCTGAGGTGCAGATGGATGTTCCGTTCGCCGATGATGCGAACGGTGCGCTTTTCTTTTCCGGCCATAGAGACTCCTTTCTTGTGACCGCCCCGGTGAGGGGCGGTCTTCTTTTCTTGCAGGATTTTTATTTTATTTTTCTTTTATGATATCATTTATTTCATAAAATGTAAAGTAAATAAACAGCTTGCACGATCAAAAAGATGAAAAATTGTGATCAAATAACAAAAATAGAATAAATTAAAAAATGATATTGTAAATTTCGATGAAATGATGTAGAATAAAAACTGTAATAAAAATGTAGCAAAGATCATATCGGGGGAAGATGTGATCGAGCGTGTCTGGAGAAACAGACATCCAAGTGATCAAGGAGGAAAAAAGTAATGAAAAAAATGTTCGCGATGATGATGGCTGCGACGATGGCACTGTCCCTGACAGCATGCGGCGGCTCTGGTCAGACGGAGACGACAGCAGCTACGACAGCGGCGGCAGCAGAAGCCGAGACGAAGGCGGAAGCAGCGGAGGCCCCGGAGGAAAAGGCTACAGAAGCGGCGGCAGAGGTCGCGGCTGCAGCTACGGACCTGGGAAATATCTTAGAGGGAAAGACGGTAGGATTTGCACAGACCGACAGCATGTCAGCCTGGAGGACTACCGAGACCGATGATATCAAGAAGGTAGTAGAAGAAGCAGGCGGCCAGTTCATCGTAAAGGATGCAGGCGGCGATATCGCTACCCAGGAATCCGATATCCGCGACTTAGTGGCAGCAGGGGTGGATTTCCTGGTGGTCGCTCCGCTGGAGGATAACGGTCTCCAGGGCGCTCTCCAGGAGGCGATGGAGAACGAGATCCCGGTCATCTTAGTAGACCGCGGGATCGACGGCGAAGCCGGGACCCATTACACCACCGCGATCGCATCCGACTTTGTGTGGGAAGGCGAGCAGTGCGCGAAGGCATTAAAGGAAGCGCTCCCGGATGGCGGCAATGTGGTCATCATCAACGGCGGCTATGATTCCTCTACCTCCACCGATCGTCAGAAGGGCTTTGTGGATAACCTGGATGACAAATATGTCATCGTTGCAGAGCAGGACGGCGAGTGGCTGATGGACAAGGCCCAGTCCGTGATGGAGAACACCATCCAGGCCCAGGGCGGCGAGAACATCGATGCCGTGTTCTGTGTGACCGATGATATGGTGCAGGGCGCTATGAACGCGATCGACGCTGCGGGGCTGACCCCGGGCGAAGACATCCTGACCATCGGGATCGATGGCTCCAGAGCTGCTTTTGAAGCAGTAGAAGAGGGAAGGCAGCTTGCATCCTGTACATGCTCCCCGTACTTCGGGAACATCGTGGTGAGCACGATCTCCAGGATCATAGACGGAGAAGAGCTTCCTGCCTTCATCGTAAATGAGGATACCCTTTACACCAAGGAGAACGTACAGGTAGAGCTGGGCTTCTAAGCCCCCGGGATCTTTGTCTGTTCTCAGGATAGGAAGATCCTTATCGAATGTAACGAAAAATGGCTGTCGCAAACAAACTGGTCTTTGCGGCAGCTATTTTTAAGCAACCAAGTCCGAGGGCAGGCAAGAGCCCGGTCAGGGCAGCCCGGCGGCTCAAAGGACGATCTATTAAGAGGAGGGGGAACGTTATGGCGAAGGATCTGTTGGAGATCGAAGGCCTGGAAAAGACATTTCCTGGTGTGCGGGCGCTAAAGGGCGTGAAGCTGAACGTCCGCAAAGGAGAGGTCCATGCGCTCATGGGGGAGAACGGAGCGGGCAAATCCACACTGATCAAGGTGCTGACCGGGATCTATCAAAAGAGCGGGGGGACGATCCGGTTTGACGGTGAGGAGATCAATGCCAGAACGCCGATCGAGGCCAATGAAAAAGGCATATCCACCATCTACCAGGAGCTGAACTTAGTGCCGTACCAGACCGTTTATGAGAACCTGTTTTTGGGAAGGGAGCCTAGGGGCAAGTTCGGCTCCATCGACCGGAAGGCCATGATCGCGGAGACCGACAAGATCTTAAAGGATCTGGGGATCGAGGTGGATGTGACCGCGCCTCTGGGCCGTTATCCCACAGCGATCCAGCAGATGGTGGCGATCGCGCGGGCGGTCAGCATCAATGCCAAGCTGGTGATCATGGATGAGCCTACATCTTCCCTGGATAAGGCGGAGGTGCAGGTGCTGTTTCGGATCATCCGGCAGTTAAAGGAGAAGGATATCAGCGTGATCTTCATCAGCCATAAGCTGGATGAGATCTTCGAGATCTGCGACCGGCTGACCGTGTTCAAGGACGGCGAGTATGTGGGAGAATATGACATCGATGAGCTGGATCAGTTCCGGCTGATCTCCCTGATGGTGGGCAAGGACACGGTGACCTTGGAGCGGAAAAAGGAAGGCTACGGCTTTGCGGATGCACAGCCGATCGTGAACATGAAGAACATCCGCCAGGGCATGCGGTTGAACGGCGTGGATCTGGAGATCCGCCAGGGCGAGGTGGTGGGCCTTGCAGGCTTGCTGGGATCCGGGCGGACAGAGCTGGCCCAGGTGCTCTTTGGGACCAGCATGCCGGATGAGGGAGAGGTGTTCTGGTGGGGTGAGCCGGCCCACATCCATTCGCCTTCCGACGCGATCAAAAAGGGCATGGGCTTCTGTACGGAGGACCGGAAGGTAGAGGGCATCATCCCCCATCTGTCCGTGAAGGAGAACATGACGATCGCATTGCTGCCCAAGCTCCAGAGCTTCGGCTTTGTGAAGACGAAGGAGCAGGACGAGATCGTGAAGACCTATATCGACCGGCTGAAGATCAAGACCCCGTCCCCGGAGCAGGCGATCTGCAACTTGAGCGGCGGGAACCAGCAGAAGGTGCTCTTAGCCCGCTGGATGTGCATGAACCCGAAGCTGATCATCTTGGACGAGCCCACCCGGGGGATCGACGTGGGGGCGAAGGCGGAGATCGAGGAGCTGATCCAGGAGCTGTCAAAGAGCGGGATCTCGATCCTGATGATCTCCTCGGAGATCGCCGAGCTGCAGAGGAACTGTGACCGTATCGTGGTCATGCGGGATGGAAAAGCGGCAGGCCAGCTGATCGACAAGGATATCGACCAGGATAAGATCATGGAGACGATCGCAAAAGGGAGTGAAAGTGAGGGAAGAGTCCATGGGTAAGACGAAGCAGGATACCTTACAGTTGGTACAAAAGTATAGTGCGGTCACGTTGCTCGTGCTCTTCGTGCTGCTGAATTCTCTGTTCACGCCGAACTTCTTCCGGTTGGGCAACTTAAACAACATCATCACCCAGATCTGTCCCACGATCCTCTGCGGTATGGGCATGACCCTGGTGATATCCACAGGCGGTATCGATATCGCAGTGGGTTCCATGATGGCTTTATCCGGCGTGCTGACCGCCAGCCTGATGACGGATATGGGATTGCTCCCCTCTCTGTTCATCGCGGTGGCGGCTGCGGTCCTGATCGGCTGCGTTACCGGCTTTATGGTAGGCGGCTTGCGGCTCCAGGCCATGGTCATCACCTTAGGCCTGCAGCTGACCCTGCGCGGCGTGGCCCAGGTGCTCTGCGGCGGCCGGGATATCTATTTTAACAAGCTGGGGGACGTGGGAAAACAGCTGGCCCTCTGGGGGACCTATAAGCTGGGCGGCGTTATCCCGGTGCAGATCATCCCGATCGTCCTGGCGGTAGCAGCGGTCTGGGTCCTGGCGGAAAAGACCGTACTGGGGCATCAGATCCAGGCGGTGGGCGACAGCTTGAGGTCCAGTACCCTTGCCGGCATCCACGCGGCGGGGACCTTGATGTTCGTGTATGGCCTGAGCGCGTTCCTGGCGGCCTTTGCCGGGGTGTTCCAGGCGGCAAAGGTGTCCGTGGCGGCAGGCAGTTCCTTAGGGCAGCTGGCGGAGCTGGACGCGATCGCGGCAGTGGTCATCGGCGGCACGCCTATGAGCGGCGGCAAGGCCCATGTCGTGGGAACGGTCATCGGCGCGCTGATCATGCAGATGATCACATTGACCTGCGTCATGAACAATATCCCCGATCAATATGCCCAGGTGTTCAAGGCAGTCATCATCGTGTTTGCGGTGTTCATCCAGAGAGAACAGGCGAAATAAGGCTGCGGCTTGGCAGCCGTCAGCAGATAGGAGGTTAACGTAATGGATACAAAGAAAAAGATAGATCGACTGTTCTACTCCAAAAGCACGGTCCTGGCATTTTTGCTCTTAGTCGTCGTCACCAGCATCGTTTTTCGGGATAAGAATTTCCTGACCGCCAACAATGCGTTCAATATCCTGCTGAAAGCGGCGAAGAACGGCGGGTTTCTGGCGCTTGGCATGACCTTCGTGATCTTGTGCGCGGAGATCGACCTTTCTGTGGGAGCCGTGCTGGCTCTGAGCGGAGTGGTCATGGGCCTGGTGGGCGAGGTGAACCCGGTCCTTGGCATCCTCTGCGGTCTTTTGGTAGGAGCCGTTTCCGGTCTGGCGATCGGCCTGATGGTGACCAAGATGCGGATATCCTCCTGGATCGCATCGCTGGCCATGATGTTCGCGCTGCGTGGGGTGATCTTGATCATCGCCCAGAAATCCGTGGCTGTAAAGGGCAGTATATTGACATTTGCCTCCGCCAGTGTATTAAAGGGTGCGATCCCCGGCATGAAGAGCGGGATCTCGATCCTGGTGTTCTTGCTCTTTATCATCACCTTCCTGTGCATGTATGTGGCCAGGAGCACCAAGTTCGGCATGGGGATCTATGCCGTGGGCGGCAACTGCGAAGCGGCCCGGATGATGGGGATCGATGTGGATAAGATCAAGATCGGAGCGTTCATGTGCAGCGGCATCATCGCGGCCATGTCCGGCGTGCTCTTAGCATCCAGCAGCGGCAGCGCCACCCTTAGCGCCGGCAATGTGTATGAGACCTATGCCATCGCCATGTGCGCCATCGGCGGAGTGAAGCTGTCAGGAGGCGAAGGGAGATTTTCCGGCACCTTTTTCGGCATCCTGATCTATTTCATCATCAATACGATCTTTACCTATCTGCCCACCAGCATCTCGGTCCACTGGCAGTCCATCATCATGGGGCTCTTGGTGCTGATCTCCGTAGGGGTCCAGTCCGAGGTACTGCGCAGCATCAAGATCGGGAAGAGATAAAGGACCGCCAAGACATCATGAAGACAGGTTTAAAAAGAGCAGGGCTGCTGTGAGAACGCCGGATGGGGGATAGGGCCGGCCTTTGGGATGGGGGCCGGCCGATCCCGGGCGTTATGCAGCAGTACCGGAAAGGCATAGGTGTATGATGCTACAATTGATTACCAGTTGGGGAGAGGCGCTGGATAAGGAGAAGGTCTGGCAGGAATATCCCCGCCCTGGTCTGGTACGGGACAGTTATCTGAACCTGAACGGGCTGTGGGGCTACAAGATCATAAAGACGGAGGGGTCTGGCAGCTCCTGTCAGCCGGAGCTGGTCTTGGGAGAGGAGGAGCTGGATGGGGAGATCTTAGTGCCGTTCTCGCCGGAGGCTTACCTTTCCGGGGTGGGAAAGATCGTGGGACCGGAGGATGTGCTCTGCTACCGAAAGGGCTTTTGCCTGCCAAAAGGTTTTAAAAAGAGCCGGGTCCTGCTGCACTTCGGCGCGGTGGACCAGGAGTGCCAGGTCTATATGAACGGCATCCGTTTGGGCGGGCATAAGGGCGGCTATCTCCCGTTTTCCTTTGATGTAACGGAAGCCCTTAAGGAGGGGGAGAACGTCCTGACCCTGCGGGTGGTGGACAAGACGGAAAAACTGCCCCATGCGCGGGGCAAGCAAAAGCTCCATAAAAAGGGGAAATACGGATCGCTGTTCTATACGCCCCAGAGCGGGATATGGCAGACGGTCTGGATGGAGAGTGTGGAAGAGGTTTATATAAAATGGGTGAAGATCGACCCGGTCTTCGACGAAGGGGCGGTCCGGTTCAAGGTCGGAGCAGAGGGGCATCCCGCCGGTCCCGGACATATAAGGGTCCTGGACCATGGACAGGTGGTGGCAGAGGCCAAGATGACGCCCGGAAAGAGCCTGACGGTGGGACTGGGAGACTTCCACCCGTGGTCGCCTGCAGATCCCCATCTCTATGATGTGGAGATCACGCTGGGAAAGGATAAGGTGACCAGCTATCTGGGTATGCGCAAGCTGTCCACTGGCATGGACGAAAAGGGCATACGCCGGTTCTTCTTAAACGATGAGCCTTACTTTTTTAACGGGGTCCTGGACCAGGGTTATTGGCCAGACGGTCTCATGACCCCTCCCAGCGACGAGGCGCTGCAATATGACATCGTGAAGCTGAAGGAGATGGGATATAATACGATCCGGAAGCATATCAAGATCGAGCCGGAGCGGTTTTACTATCACTGCGACCGGCTGGGGATGATCGTCTGGCAGGACATGCCCAATGGCGGCGGCGATTACGATATGGTCTTTGTGACCTATCTGCCCAATGCCTCGGACCGTTTTGCCAGGAGCGTGAGCGATCGTCACTATAGACTGTTCAAGCGGCAGGATAAGGAAGGGAGAAAGCAGTATCACAGAGACCTGCAGGGAATGGTGCGGCATCTCTACGATCATCCCTGTATCGCCGTGTGGGTGCCTTTTAATGAAGGCTGGGGACAGTTCGATGCAGGAAAGGCCACAGCGCGTCTGCGGCAGATGGACCAGGGGCGGCTGATCAATGAAGCCTGCGGCTGGTTCGACCAGAAGGGCGGGGATATGTACAGTATCCACAATTACGTCCGCAAGCTGGTGGTAGAGCCGCAAAAGGACCGGGTGGTGGCGCTGACCGAGTACGGCGGCTACACCTATCCGGTGGAAGGGCACAAGGCCTGTGAGAAGATATTCGGCTATCAGCATTACCGGTCAAGGGAGGAGCTGACGGCGAACTACCGGAGGCTCTGGGAGGAGGAGATCTATCCGAACCTGGAGCGGGGGCTGTCTGCCGCTATCTATACCCAGACCAGTGATATCGAGGAAGAGATCAACGGGGTCATGACCTATGACCGGAAGGTGGATAAGCTGATCGCAGAAGAGGTCCAGGCTCTGAACCGGGAGCTGTATGTACGTTTTGGAGAGATCGTGGGGGCCAAAGAGCACTGATCCGATCCGATAAAAGAGCGGCAGGGGACTGCCGCTTTTTGTATGGTTTAAAATGCTTGGCAGCCAGGAAGGGTCTATGGTATAATGGGTCCATCGATCTAGCGGCATAAAAGCTGTGGCAGGGTCATGTTTGTGATATGATCCTGGAAAATGTGGTATACTTGAGAGGGTATAGAACGGATAAGGAGGAGCTTGGTATGGCGTTACATGTTATGGATGAGGCGAACCGGTGTTTACAGTGCAAGGTGCCTCAGTGCAGGAAGCACTGCCCGATCGGGACGGATATCCCGGAGGCGATCCGGCTGCTGAAGGAGAACAAGCTGGATGAGGCAGGGCGGATGCTTTTTGAGAACAATCCCCTGACCACGGTGTGCAGCCTGGTATGCAACCATGAAGATCAGTGCGAGGGACATTGTGTGCTGGGGAGGAAGGGCGCGCCGGTCCATTTTTCCACCATTGAAAATTATATCTCCTCCACCTACGCCAGCAAGATGACCAAGGGGCCCGCGCCCTCTAATGGGATGCGGGTGGCGATCATCGGATCTGGTCCGGCCGGGATCACGATCGCGATCATCCTGGCCCGATACGGCTACCAGGTGACGATCTTCGAGGGGAAGGATAAGATTGGAGGGGTGCTGCGGTATGGGATCCCGGAGTTCCGTCTGCCAAAGAGCGTGCTGGATGACATCCAGTACCGCCACCTGGAGATGAAGGGGATCAAGATCCGTCCCAATACCACGATCGGAGCGGCGATCGGTATCGACGACCTGTTCCGGGACGGCTACAAGGCGATCTTTATCGGCACCGGTGTGTGGAACCCAAACTCCCTACACATCAAAGGGGAGACCTTCGGGAATGTCCATTTTGGGATCAATTACCTGAACAATCCGGACAGCTATAAGCTGGGTGAGCAGGTGATCGTGATCGGAGCCGGGAACGCTGCTATGGATGTGGCCAGGACGGCGATCCGCAAGGGCGTGACCAAGCTCACCTGCTTCTCCTTATCGAAAAAGGTGGCAGCCAGCGACTATGAGTTCAGCTATGCCAAGCTGGAGGGCGTGGAGTTCGAGTTCAATAAGATGCCCATCGAGATCAAGGATGACGGCGTGATCTTCCGCGATCTTCTGGAGGACGAGGAGGGGAACCTGACCGAGGTGCCGGACTCAGATACCTTCTACCCGTCGGACAGCGTGATCATCTCGATCAGCCAGGGGCCCAGGAACCGGATCGTCAGCACCACAGAGGGGTTAAAGGCTGATGCCAAGGGGCTTTTAGTGGCTGACGAGACCGGACACACCTCCAGGCCGGGGATCTTCGCCTCCGGGGATGTGGTGAACGGGGCGCGGACCGTGGTAGAGGCGGTGGCCCACAGCAAGGTGGTGGCGGAGTCCATGCATCAGTATATGCAGAGTCTGCCGAAGGATGAGGAGTGATCGATCAGGTGGGTTGGCGGTGGCCCTTCCTCTGCTGCTTGGCCGGCGAGCCTGGGGAGGTTACTCGGAGCTTTGACGGATCTTTTTACAGGAGATGAGATATGGAGCAGGGGAAGCACAAGACGGGCAAAGACAGCAATGTTAAGGGCAGATCGGAGGGTGTGCGCAAAGGCAGGGATATGGACATCGGCAGGCGTGTGGCGCTTTATGGGCTTTTGCTGGCGCTGGCGCTGGTGTTCAGCTATGTGGAGACCTTGATCCCCATCTACTTAGGGGCGCCGGGGGTGAAACTGGGGCTGGCGAACCTGGTGACGGTGACGGGGCTCTACACGATCGGGGTCAGGGGGACCGTCCAGGTGAACCTGGCCAGGATCGTGCTGGCAGGCTGGGCCTTTGGGAACATGTTCAGCATCATCTACAGCCTGGCCGGAGCGGCCTTGAGCCTGCTCTTGATGCTGCTGTGCAAAAGGATGGGAGGGTTCAGTATCATCGGCATCAGCGTGATCGGGGGGGTGGGTCATAATATCGGGCAGCTCCTGATCGCCGCTTTTGTGGTGAAGACCTTCGCGGTGTTCACTTATCTCCCTGTACTCCTGATCGCCGGGACCATCGCCGGGGCCCTGATCGGACTTTTGGGGGGGATCATGGTGGAGAGGATCCGGAGATATGTTTGAGATGATATCCCGGCGTGTAAAAAGTGGTGCGAGTTAAAGAAATTATAGCTAGATAAAACATTTATACATGTCTTTTTGCAGGCATTGGCGGTATAATATCCATGAAAGCGAAGAGCAGTGCGGAAAAGGGCGGATACAGAGCCGCGTTGTGCTCGCACATAAGCAGCTCTGTATCCGCCCTTTTCCATAGGGCCGAAAGGCCCGTGAGCGAGGAGGAGCGGAGCGGATCCGAGCTGCACTGCGGGGCCAAAAAGCCCGTGAGCGAGGAGGAGCGGAGCGGATCCGAGCTGCACTGCGGGGCTGAAAGGGCAGGCGGCACTACATGGCAAAGAGGAAAAGGAGGATATGGGGCATGGTGTATGGTGCGATCAAAGGGCTGGTACAGTATGGGCTGGATACGGGCCTGATCAAGGAAGCGGACAGGATCTACGCGACCAATCGGATATTGGATGTGCTTAAGATGGACGAGTATGAGGAGCCGGAGGACGGGGCAGAGGGCCGGGATCTGGAAGGCATCTTAAAGGAGCTTTTGGACTATGCCCATGAGACGGGGGTCTTAAAGGAAGACGGCGTGGTCTACCAAGATCTTTTCGATACCCGGCTGATGGATTGTCTGATGCCCAGGCCCAGCGAGGTGGTGGATACATTTTGGGAGCATTTTGAAAAGTCGCCCAAGGAGGCCACGGACTATTTCTATAAGCTGAGCCAGGATTCCGACTACATACGCCGCTATCGGGTGTGTAAGGACTTAAAGTGGAAGACCGCCACCCGGTACGGGGAGCTGGATATCACCGTGAACTTATCTAAGCCGGAGAAAGATCCCAAGGCAATCGCGGCGGCGAAGCTGGCCAAGCAGAGCGGTTATCCCAAGTGCCTTTTGTGCATGGAGAACGTGGGCTATGCGGGGAGGGTCAACCATCCGGCCAGGAACAACCACCGGATCATCCCGGTCACCATCAATGACAGCCGCTGGGGATTCCAGTATTCGCCGTATGTATATTATAATGAGCACTGCATCGTCTTTAACGGCCGGCATGTGCCCATGAAGATCGAGAAGGCAGCCTTTAAGAAGCTCTTTGATTTTGTGAAGCTGTTCCCCCACTATTTCCTGGGGTCTAATGCGGACCTGCCGATCGTGGGCGGATCGATCCTGAGCCACGATCATTTCCAGGGCGGGCATTATACCTTTGCCATGGCGAAGGCCGGGATCGAAAAGCACTTTACCATGCCGGGCTTTGCGGATGTGGAGGCCGGGATCGTGTTCTGGCCCATGTCAGTGCTGCGCCTGCGGGGCAAGGACAGCGACCGCCTGATCGAGCTGGCGGATGTGGTGTTAAAGGCCTGGAGAGGCTATACCGATGAAGCGGCCTTTGTCTTTGCGGAGACTGACGGGGAGCCTCATAATACGATCACACCGATCGCCAGAAAGAACGGGGAGCTCTTCGAGCTGGATCTGGTGCTGCGGAACAATATCACCACAGAGGAGTTCCCTCTGGGTGTCTATCATCCCCATCAGGAGCTGCATCATATCAAGAAGGAGAACATCGGCCTGATCGAGGTCATGGGCCTGGCGGTCCTGCCCTCCAGGCTGAAGGAGGAGCTGACCCTCCTTGGGGAGGCGATCGTGAAGGGAGCGGATATCCGCGCCGACGAGGAGCTGAAAAAGCATGCGGACTGGGTAGATGAGTTTAGACCGAAATATCCCGGCATCACCCAGGATAATGTGGCCGAGATCCTCCGGGAGGAGGTGGGCCATGTGTTCGCCCGGGTGCTGGAGGATGCTGGGGTGTATAAATGTGACGAGAAGGGGCGGGAGGCTTTTGGACGGTTCCTGCACGCGGTCGGGTTTGCGGAGGCGTGACGAAAAAGATCACGGATATAGTGCCTAACATAAGATATCTGATCCCCAATATGTATCCCGCAATAGAGCGGTATTTGATCGCCTGTATTGATAAGAACGATCAGCCCATACGGATCGACGATCGTGTGGCAGCAGCTGGATATTGAGAGCGCTCCCGCTTTGGATCGTTAGCATGTTGACAACGCCGGGCGTCCGATCTTCAAACATCTGTCTGGCAGGGGAGATATAAATAAAACACTCACGGAGCGCTTGTTGTCAAATGCCCCGTGGGTGTTTTTTCTGTCTTCTATGCACCTTTGGCATCCGAGCGGATCCTTTCTGCCTGCTTATTTAAATAGAGGACTCCAAAAAGAGCTTCAAGGGCAAAGGAAACGATCAGTGCATTGACGGTGGTGAGACCAACATGGATGATGTATTTGGAAAAAACGCCGCCGGCGAAGGCGACAAAGCTCAGAATGATCAGCGGAGGGAAAGCTGTTGTACTGACATCGGGAAGGTCCTGTTTCCAGACCAGAAAATAGTTGGCGATCACAACACCGCCTATGGGAGGAAATACAGTCGCCAGGAAGGTCAGCCAACTTGAAAAATATTGATAAAGGCCGAAGGTCCCCAAGATGATGCCCAAGGCGCCGAAGATCATGATCAGTTTTTCGCGGGAGACCTTTGTAAAAATAGAGGCCAGGTTCAATCCGCTGGAATAGACATTGCCCTGCGCTGTTGACCAGATATTCCCAATGAGTCCCACAAATGCAAACGCAAGAAAACCTTGCTCCTGCAGGATCAACGCGATATCATACTGAGAATAGACCATCATGCCAATGACACCGATGACGAGCATGAACGGCCCCGCGAGACCCATCCCTACGGCCATAACGCCGAGGCTGGTCTTATGGCTTTTGGAAAAACGCATGATGTCGGGAACCCATCCGACTACACCGCAGACCACAGATCCCACCGCCAGTGTGACCAGGTCATTAAAGGATCTCGTCTGTTCCTGCCGGATGCTCATCAGTGCCTGGATCCCGCCGGCATCTCGGACCCCACAAGTGATCGCAACGATGCCCACCACAAGGACCAGTGCGGTCGCCAAAGATCCCAAGCGGTTCATGATCTTTTGCCCTTTGAGGGCAGTAAAGGTATAGAGGGCGCCGAACATGATGGAGACAGGGATCTGAGGGATGCCTGGAAACAGCGTATGTACCACAGAACCCGAAAGATAGCAATTGATGGAAAACCAGCCCAGGAGCGTCAGCGTGGTAAAGAGGGAGACCACCCGGGAACCATACGCACCGAAAGAGTAGCGGGTGAGCAGACCAAAGGAGTAACCGGTTTTTTGAGAGACGTAGGAGACCAGGAGGGATAGCAAAAAGAGGATCCCATAGCCTGTGTAGATAGCCGCCATGCATTGCCAAAGATCTGCGGCACCATTGGCGATATTGCCGCCGGCCGACATGATCGTTACGGTAAATACATAACCGATCCAGGTGAAGACCAACTGCGTGAGACCACGACGCTCGCTTTGTGGAACGGCATTTAGACTGTGTTCTGTATCATTCATTTCAGCTCTACTCATAGTGATTTCCTTTCTTCGATCTTAAATGACAGCTCAAAAAAGCGCAAAATATACCCCGGCCGGTGTAAAAGACCGACCGGGGCCAGTAGAAATGGTATATCATATCGTTGTATGCAGTTGATCATCCGGCAGACTCTTCGATCTCTTTCTTTGCCTGCTGCGCGCTGAGGACCCTCGCAAAGCCTTCGCCCCACAGATCCAGTTCCATGTCATTCCAGGTCTTCACATCAGCCCCGGCATGTGGGAAGGTGCTGACGCAGTCGGCCAGCGCGACCACATTGTAATCTTTGTGGTAGGCATCCCGGATGGTGCTGTCCACACACCAGTTTGTGCAGGTGCCGCAGACGATGACGGTCCGGATCCTTTTCTTTTTCAGCCAGGTTTCCAGCTCGGTGTGGGCAAAGCAGGAGTAGGTATACTTAGTGAACACCACATCGTTTGCTTCCGGCGCCAGATCCGCGGTCATCTCGCAATCAGCAGTGCCTAGCCTCAGCTTGCAGGTCCCGTCATCACCCAGCAGACCCCGTTCCTTATTCCTAAACCAGTAATAGTCATTGTGGTAGTCGGTATCTTGGGCAAATACAGACATAAATACGGGGATCCCCTTCTCATGACAGAAATGCTTAAAGTCACGGATCAGCGGGACCTGTTCCTTGGCCTGCGGTGTAAAGAAGCAGAAACCTTCATCAACAAAGCCCTTTTGCATATCCACGATGATCAGCGCGGTCTCCTCCGGACAGATCTTGAACGGAGCGCTCCATTCCCAATATCTTTTCATATACATAAACCTCCTTATAAAAGTTTTGGATGTTCTCTTAATGATACAGCTTAGAGGGAGAGTCATTCCCCACTTGGTCCAAAGCGATACGGACAAGGACTGCGCCGCAGACGCACCAAACTTGGGAGATGCCGGGTAGTCCTACATAGGCCAGCACGATACCTACGATCACCGCAGCTACTCCGCGCCGATCCACACTGCAGGCGATCTGTTCCGTGGGGGGATATCCCCTCCTGTAGGTATACAAAAAATCTGCTATAAACACACCGATGATAGCAGGGACGCAATTGGACAGGAAGATCAGGAAGGTCCCGAAATACTGGAAGAAATTCATAGCGGTCAGGAGCAGTGCTACAGCGCCGCAGATGATGGTGATCTTTTTGTGTTCCAGCTTGAAGATGTTCCCCCAGGTCAGCGCACAGGAATATTCGTTTCCCTGAGCGGGTCCCCAGTTCCCAAAGATCCCGATCAGCAGGCCGGGGATCGCCAGGCCTTGAGCCGCCAGCACATAGGGCATGTCGCCTTGACCGGTAGCGATAGCGCCGACAGCGCCGATCACCAGCATCAGAGGATTGATAACAGCCATAAACAGGATCGTAAGGCCCACAGCGACTTTAGGCGTTTTTGCGAAACGCATAAAATCGGGGAGCAGTGAACAGGCACAGCCGATCCAGGAACCGATCGCCAGGCCCACAAGGGTCGTAAACTGGAGTTCTGCAGTGGGAAGGGGGATATAGCCCATCAAGCCATCCAACCCGCCTACACTTTTGATGCCCAAGGACATGGAGATGATACCAAAGATCCCGATGACCGGGATGCAGATCGTCCCCAGCTTACTCATCGCTTTCATCCCGAAAGCTGCGGTAGCTGTAAACAGCACCACACAGACCAGACTCAAGGGGAAAAAGGGGATCTGCGGGATGGTGGCGTTGATCGCCCCGGCCATCAGCCCGGCATCGACCGCCGTCCAACCCAGCAGGGAAAAGGCCATAACGCAGCCGATCACCTTGGAGCCATGCTTGCCATAAGCATAAGCGGTCAATTGGCCGAAGGTAAGGCCTGTTTTTGCCGCTGCGGCCGCCATGATACAGGTGATGATCGTCAAAAAAACGGCACCCACAGCGATCGCTTTCAGGACAGTTGCGAAGTCTGCCCCAAACCCCATGTTGGCACCGGCCTGCAGGGATGTTGTCATAAAGACAAAGCCTGACATAGCACCAAATAGAGCAGGGGTCTTCATCCGCTGGTCGATCGGAACAGCCTGTGATGCAAATTGTCCACCAGAGTTTTTCTTTTCTTCTGACATTTCTCCTACCTCATTTTCTTTGCTCTGCTCATCCTCTCGCTCTGCCCGATGCGGTCTGTTCGTGAGAGATCTGCTCTGCTGTGGACAGCCCCTTCCTTCCGCAAACACGCTCCTTTCCCGGGCCGGACTTGGACCTAGCATCACTTTTCAAGCCCACTTACAGCAAGGACATCGGACCGGCAAAAGGATAAGCATCATTTTGTTGCTTATTTACATTTATATTATCCTCTAATGCATAAATTTAAACAATATGCAATATCAGAGGATCGATCCATATGTTTTTTGTGTTTTGATGGGATAGTCTGGATGATCTGGTCCAAACATTTTGCCCTTTAATGTACGGATAAAATGATCCGTATCATCTTTTCTAAAAAAATGTGGTATACTTCTGTATATCTAAAAGTTTTTTGCTGATCAAAAAATAAAAAAAGATAACATATCAAGGTAGATCGTGTTATGGTTAAGTTACCACATGGGAGCAAAGTGATCTGAGGCGAAAGAAGTAGATCCCGAGAGCATGTTTCAAGAGAAAAGGAGGCTTATATGCGAAGCTCGAAAACCGGTATCAAAGAAGCGATCTGTGATTCTCTGTGCCTTTTGGCGCAGAGCAAGCCCAAAGAGAAGGTGAGCATCACTTCTCTTATTGGAGCGGCAGGGATATGCCGTTCTTCTTTTTACTATCATTATGAAAGCATCGATGATGTATTTGCAGATATGGTAAATGAGTTTTGCAGAGAGTATCAGAGCATTGGCTTTCAGGTCTTGAACACAAAAGCGCATCGAGACAGAGAAGGGCTGTTAAAGGCGGAGGAAGCCTTCTGCGATGTCATTTTGAAGTATAAGGGATGGGTCGTGTTTTTTTTTGAGAGATCCAACTATTTTGATTTTCGGGAGATCTTCTATCGGCAGTTTCAAGAGCGCTGCCGCGCCATGCATATCACGATGCTCTATAAGGAGCAGAGGAGTGAATTGCGGGATAGAGTGACCTATTCCTATAGTCTCTATAGCTGTTGTATGCAGATGTTTTCCGTTCTGGAGCTATATGTTAAACGTGGTTTTCGGGAGACGCCAGAAGATTTTGTCGGCATATATGAACAAACCTTTTCGCAGACCTTATTTTTTGAGGACGGCGTCTCGGCTGTTTAGGATGATACAGAAAATAAAGATATCTGTGCCACGAGACCGCGTCGTTTTGGAAAGACCATCGGGGGCAAACAGTACAAGGACCTGGCCAGGACGGACACGCCAAAGCTAAGTTGGGAGGAGCTTAGGATGTGGTATCACGGTTACCATGTCATGTCCGTCACATGGTCTCTATCACCGGTCATTCATGTGCCGCAGGCACAGTACGCCCGTCACATCGGCCAGGAACCACCCGATCGGGATGGCGGCCCAGATCCCCCAGACCCCGATCTGGGGGATGGGAGCTAAGACATAGGCTAAGAGGACCCGGGTCCCCAGGGAGATGACCGTCAGCACCAGGGACATCTCCGGCCGGTTGATGCCCCGGTAGTAGCCGTACAGCAGCATGAGCACGCCGATCCCGCAGTAGCAGGCGCCTTCCACCCGGAGATAGCCGATGCCCACATTGATGATCTGATGATCTGCGGCGGAGACGAAAAGGCGCATCAGTCCGCCGGCAAAGACAAAGACCAGGACCGAGACGGCCGCGCAGAAGAGGAGGGAGATGCGGATCGCCTCCCGGATCCCCTTCTGGACCCGTTCTTTTTCACCAGCGCCGTAGTTCTGGGAGATGAACAGGGAGAAGGCATTGCTGAACTCCTGGGCCGGCATGTAGGCAAAGGAGTCGATCTTCACGGCAGCGGCGAAGGCGGCCATCACCACCGCGCCGAAGCTGTTCACCAGGCCCTGGATCATCAGGATGCCGAAGTTCATGACGGACTGCTGGATCGAGGAGGCGAAGGAAAAGCGCAAGATCTCTGCGGAGGCTGTTTTTGTAAATCGGAAATGCTGCCGGTCAAAGCGGACGTCCTTTTCCTTTGTCCAGGTATAAAGCCCTAATCCAAGGCCGGAGATGGCCTGGGAGATCACAGTGGCTTCTGCGGCCCCTCCGATCCCTCTTTTTAATACCAGCACAAAATATAAGTCCAGAAGGATGTTCAAAAGGGCCGTGGTGCCAAGGAAATATAAGGGGATCAGAGAGTTTCCCAAGGCCCGCAGAAGATAAGCGAAAAAGTTATAGAGGAACACAAAAAGAAGCCCCATAAAGATGATCCACACATAGGTATGCATCATCGCGAAAAGCTCTTCTGGGGTCTGTAAAAGGCGCAGGATCGGGTCGCAGAAGGCCATCACCAGGATGTTCAGAGCCAATGTCACGCCGCCGATCAGCAAGAAGGCCAGCTGCATGCTGGTCTTCATCTTGTCTGGCTCTTTTCGGCCAAAATAGTAGGAAAAGAGCGCTCCCGCTCCCATGCACATACCGATCTGGATCGAATTTAAAAAGGTCATCAGCGTGTAGGCCGAGCCCACGGCGGCCAGGGCGTCCGGCCCTAAAAAGCGGCCTACGATCAAGGTGTCAGCGATATTATAAAGCTGCTGCAGCTGGTTCCCTAAGATCATGGGGCCTGCGAACAACAGCATGGTCCTTGCTACATTTCCCTGGGTCAGGTCTTTTTTCATGGATCGTAGTACCTCCTGATGAGACGGATCGGTCTCTATATTTCTATCTTTGTATACGAAAAAAGCGGCAAAGACCACAGAGGCCAGGCCGCTTTTTTTCTGTGCAGATCTAAAGGTCCAGCTTAAGATCCCCGTCTTTTATCCAGCCGATCTTTTGCAGGATGACCCCGAAGGCCATGGTAAAGATGGCGGGAAGGATAAAGCAGACCAGAAGGATGCCCAGCCACATCTTTGCGCCGCCTCCCATACTGGTATAGACGCAGATCGGCCCCACCAGGCCGCAGGTCCCCATCCCGGATCCGGCGGGGATGTTGGTCATCCTAAAGACCACGGTAGCTACGGGACCGGTGACCATGCTGGCCAGAGTAGGCGCGATCCAGATCCGCGGGTTCTTCACGATGTTCCCCATCTGCAGCATAGAGGTCCCCAGCCCCTGGGCTAAGAGGCCTCCCACCCCGTTCTCCTTAAAGGAAAGGACGGCAAAGCCGATCATCTGGGCGCAGCAGCCTGCCGTGGCCGCGCCTCCCGCAAGCCCGTCTAAGGACAGGGCGATGCAGATGGCGGCGCTGGAGATCGGCAGGGTCAGGGCGATGCCCACCAGCGCGGATACCAAGATGCCCATGAAGAAAGGCTGCATCTCCGTGGCGGTCTTCACCATCATGCCAAAGGCATCCATAAATCGGGCTACACCAGGTCCCACGAACTGGGCGATCAGCACACCGGAGATGATGGTGACGCCGGGGGTTATGAGGATATCCAGCCGGGTCTCCTTGGAGACCAGCTTTCCAAGCTCCGTGGCGACGACGGTGGCCACCAGCGCGCCTACAGGCCCGCCCAGGGCATTGCCCGCGATCCCTACGGTGGCTGCGGAAAAGAGCACCAGCTGAGGTGCCTTTAAGGCGTGAGCGATGGCGATGCCTAAAGCCGCACCCGTAGCGCTCTTGGCGTAGTCCGCGATAGTGGTGAACACTTCGATGCCAGACTTCTCACCGATGGTGGCGAAGATCGTCCCGATCAGCAAAGATGCGAACAGGCCAAATGCCATGGCGCCCAATGCATCGATGAGATAGGTCTGGACAGTGATGTTGACGTTCTTTTTCTTCAAGAACGCCCGGAAACCTGTCTGTTCCATGTTCCATTCTCCTTCTTTATGTATTTGGCACACATTTGACGATCGGTCTGTTGTCAAAGCAGTTTTTATTGTCCGTATTTTAGCAGGGGGCGGAGGAAAATGCAAGTGTTTTTTGCAGATACTTTTTATGAGGGATATAAATGGTCACTATCCACGTCCATGCTGATCGTCGTATAGGTGCAGGCGCGCTACCGGTCACCCGTCCGCATCCGGAGGCTGGGCAGCTGGCATGCGGCAGATCAAAAAGCCATCTTTTTATTTTTTTGTGGAAATGGGTGTAAAAATATGGTAAGATAAGAACAGTACAGTTTTCCCCATGTATCCCTGAGTGGGAGATGGAGAGAGTATATGCTGAGGATGAAAGGCTGCAGAGGCGAGCGGTCGGATGATCAGAAAGGTGGTATAGGATGGAGACGACGGATCCCAGGATGGAAGAGATGAAGCAGGCGATGCGCAGGAAGGCGCAGAAGGCTAAGCGTTTTGTGCGCAACACCGGCCTTGGTCTGCTGCTCTTTGCGGCGGCGTTGGTG
>CAJUSS010000006.1 GCA_910588895.1 uncultured Lachnospiraceae bacterium | reverse complement strand
CGCCAGGGAGTCTTATCGCTTAGATATGTCGCAGATGGTCCGCTCCGGGAGGGGCTTCTTTTGTGACAGGCCCCTCCCGGAGCTGCTTTAGTCGGCTGGCCTTTTGATCTGTCGCCTGCCGGCTGCCCAGCATCCGGAGGCCCGGATCCCCCTAAAGGGACCCTAGAGGGACGCCGGTCCTTGGGCGAGGTCCTTAACGAGCCTAGTACCGCTGCGTCCCTCCCGGAGCGGGAGCGCGTCCCTGTGTGGGGGGGACCGGGCCTTCGGGTGCGGACGGGTGACCGGTCATGCGCCTGCACCTATACAACAATTGGCGTGGGTGTGGATAGTGACTGCCTTTTGTGTGACCGCCCGGTCGGCCTGAAGGGCCGCCGTCTGCTCTCTAGCGCTGCTTTGTCTGTGTCGACATACCCTTACACCCACCGCAGGCTCCATGTCCTTCGTTCCCGTCCCAGCAATATGTACACAGCTTTTCCGGTGCGATCCCGATCGAGCGGATCAGGTCGTCTAAGCGGTGGTATTTTAAGGAGGTGAAGTTTGAGCGCTCCCGTATCGTGTCCACCATCTCCTTATAATTCTGGCTGTCGGGATCGGCGTAATCCTGCAGGACCTCTTTGGGGACCTGGTCGCCTTCCCTCTCCCGGATGATCCGGCGGGTGATCAGGTCCAGATCAGAATTCGAGCGGGAGAAGTTTAAGTACTTACAGCCAAAGAGCAGAGGCGGGCAGGCGGGGCGGATGTGGACCTCCTTTGCGCCGCTCTTGTACAGGAATTCGGTGGTCTCGCCCAGCTGGGTCCCGCGGACGATGGAATCGTCGATCAGGAGCAGGCTCTTGTTCCGGATCAGCACATCCACCGGGATCAGCTTCATCTTGGCGATCAGGTTCCGCTGGCTCTGGTTCTGGGGCATGAAGGAGCGGGGCCAGGTGGGGGTATATTTGATAAAAGGCCGGGCAAATGGGACGCCGGATTCATTGGCGTAACCGATCGCGTGGGCTGTGCCGGAATCCGGCACTCCGGCCACGATATCCGGATGGACCGCAGGCAGGGCCTGGCTGGATTCGGCAGCGCCAGGGGCAGAGGGGCCGGCGTCTGTGCGCCCCATATCCCGCTGGGCCAGGATCTGGCCGCAGTGGTAGCGCATCTCTTCTACGTTCACCCCTTCATAGCTGGAGGTGGGGTAACCGTAGTACACCCATAAAAAGGAACAGATCTTCATCTCGCTTTGGGGCCGGCTCAGGGTCTCGGTCCCCTCCGGGGTGACTAGGACGATCTCGCCGGGACCCAGCTCATGATAGTCGCGGTAGCCCAGGTTCACATAGGCGAAGCTTTCAAATGAAACACAGAAGCCATCCTCCTTGCGCCCCACCATCACCGGCGTACGGCCGTAACGGTCCCTGGAGGCATAGATCCCCTCCGGGGTGAGGAGCAGGATGGTCATGGAGCCCTCGATCTCCTTTTGGGCGTGCAGAAGGCCTTCGACCAGGCTCTGCTTCTGGGTGATGATGGAGGCGGTCAGCTCGGTGGCATTGATCTTTCCGCCGCTCATCTCCATAAAGTGGATGTGGTCGATCTCATAGGCCTTGCGGATCAGCTCCTCCTGGTTGTTGATCTTCCCTACTGTGGCGATGGCAAAGCTGCCTAAGTGGGATTGGATCAGCAGGGGCTGAGGCTCATTGTCCGAGATGGAGCCGATTCCGGAATTTCCCTGTAATTCCTCCACGTCCCGCTCAAATTTCGTGCGGAAGGGGGAATTCTCGATATTGTGGATGCTGCGTTGGAACCCATCTTTGCCATAGACGGCCATGCCGCCTCTGCGGGTACCCAGATGGGAGTGGTAATCCGTGCCGAAGAAAAGGTCCATCACACAATCTTTTTTTGATGTCACGCCAAAAAATCCGCCCATTGCTATTTCCTCCAAATATGATCTGTTCATCTACATGTACACTTCAGATAGGACTATGGTCAGTGTAACATAGGTGGAGGCGGTAATACAATCCGGGGGATATATTAAATATTCTTATAAGTCTGTTGGGTGAGAAAAGCGACTCTGTTGGAGACCCCCTATGTAAGAAAATCGTAGGAAAAAAGTAGATCGTCAAAAATTGACAGAAATGGTCGATAGGGATAGACTGATCTTATCAGAAATATCTGGCCGGATCGGCCATATATATGCAAGGAGGGGCGCCTATGGGCAGTGCAAAAGAAGCGGAAGGTATGAAAAAGAGACCGATGGCCAGGGCGGTGGTCACGGGGGCTACGGGGGCGATCGGGATCGCCCTGATAAAAGAGCTGGTGAAGGATAACGTGGAGGTGCTGGTGCTGTGCAGGCCAAGATCTGCCAGAAATGCACGTATCCCGGTCCATCCCCTGGTGACGGTCCGGGACTGTCCCTTAGAGGGCCTGTCTTCCCTGGAGGAGAAAGAAAAGACCTATGATGTGTTCTATCATCTGGCCTGGGCCGGGACCACGGGAGCGGACCGGGAGGATATGAAAAAGCAGACCGCGAATATCGGCTATGCGCTGGATGCGGTGGCATTAGGGGCCAGGCTTGGCTGCAGGCGGTTCATCGGTGTGGGCTCCCAGGCGGAATATGGGAGAGTGGACGGAGTCTTACGGCCGGACACGCCAGCCTTTCCAGAGACCGGCTATGGGATGGGCAAATTGTGCGCGGGCCTCATGACCAGGAGCCGTGCCCGCCAGCTGGGGATGGAGCACATCTGGGTCCGGGTGCTCAGCGTATATGGTCCCGGGGATACGGAGGGGAGTATGGTGATGTCCACGATCCGAAAGCTGAAGGCCGGACAGATCCCGTCCTTTACAAAAGGAGAACAGATGTGGGATTACTTATACAGCCGTGATGCCGCCTGTGCTTTGCGCCTGATGGGGACCATGGGCGTGGATGGGAGGACCTATGTGCTGGGCAGCGGTCATGCGCGCCCGCTAAAAGATCATATCAAGGAGCTGCGGGATGTGGCGGCACCGGAGGGCAAGCTTGCCATAGGAGCCCTTCCCTACGGGGAAAAGCAGGTCATGTATCTCTGCGCGGATGTGAGCAGTCTTTGGCAGGATACAGGCTGGCAGGCGCAGACCAGCTTCGCGGAGGGGATCCGGGAGATCCTGGAAGAAATGTGACCGTCCGGCGGTCCGGGATGGGGCACGAAGATGCAAAGGATACCCATGGCCGGTCTTTCGGGATAGCAGGGAGGAAGGCTGGGCCAGACCGGACCGAGCGTACCGGACAGGATGCATGTGCCATGAAAAAAGGGGGGACCGTCCAGGTTGTCTTAGCGGTCCCGAAAAAGGATAGGAGAGGTAAGGATAGAGCGGTATGGAAAGACGTGATATGCAGCAGGACAGCGTCAGGAGACGGGACATAGTACGGATGGCGTCCACAGGCCGAAAAGATCTGGCGGGCCGGAAAAAGAGCCGGGGAAAGGGGCGTCAGGGAGCGGACAGGTCCTTTTTCCTGGGGTTTATGCTGACCCTCCTGGCTTTTTTGGCCGGGGTGGGCATCGGGTGGATCAGATGGGGACGGGAGCCGGCGGGAGGGGTGGACTTAAAGGCCATAGAGTCTCCGGACTGGATCGAACAGGCCCTGATCCGAAAGAACATCTACTCCCGCCCGGCTGTGACCCGGCGGGAGGTCAATGCAGTCGTGATCCACTATGTGGCCAATGTCAAAGCACCTACAGCGATGCAGAACCGAAACTATTTCGACAACCTGGCCGACCAGACCGGTGAGGATGCCGCCAGCGCCAGCTCCCATTTCGTGATCGGCGTAGAAGGCGAGATCGTCCAGTGCGTTCCGATCAGCGAGATCTCCTACACCTCCAATCACCGCAACATCGACACCGTATCCATCGAGTGCTGCCACCCGGACGAGACCGGCCAGTTCACCCAGGCGACCTACGACTCCTTAGTCCGCCTCACCGCCTGGCTCTGCGATGAGACCGGGATCAGCCGGAAGGATGTGATCCGCCATTACGATGTGAACGGCAAAGCCTGCCCGCTATACTTTGTGGAGCATGAGGATGCCTGGAAAGAGTTCTTAAAAGACGTAGAACGATATAAAGAGCCATAGATCAAAGAGGATCAGGCGATCAAAAAAGGCCCGCTTTCGATATGCCCTCATTTCCGGTTGAAAGATCGCGCCTATCTGTGCTATGATACAAGAGTACCAGCTTGCGGACGCGAGCACATCCAGATAAAACGTGAAGAAAACAGATGAGGTGCCATATGGCGATCGGAGACATTTCAAATCTATTTCAGTTCCTTGGCGGTCTGGGGATGTTCCTTTATGGGATGAACATCATGGGCGACGGCATGCAGAAGACAGCCGGGAGTAAGATGAACCAGTTTTTAGGGATGGTGACCAACAATCGGCCGCTCGGCGTGCTCCTGGGAGCGCTCATCACAGCGATCCTCCACAGCAGCGCGGCGACCACGGTCATGGTGGTTGGTTTTGTCAATGCAGGTATCCTGAACCTGACCCAGGCAGTGGGCGTCATCATGGGCGCCAATATCGGCACTACGATCACGGCCTGGATGGTCTCTTTAAATTCACTGGGAGATGCGTTCGCTATGCTCCAGCCGGCCTTTTTTGCGCCGCTGATGGCTGGGATAGGCGCTTTTATGATGACCTTTTCCAAGAAGCAGAAGATGAACATGGCCGGTGAGATCTGCATCGGTGTGGGCCTGCTCTTTATCGGCCTGACCTTTATGTCCGGTGCGATCGGGCCTTACACGGACGCGCCGATCTTTGCGGACATCTTCCGTGTGCTGGGGGGCAATCCGATCCTGGGCATCATAGCGGGCGCGATCATCACGGCGCTCCTGCAGAGCTCCACGGCATCGGTAGGGATCCTGCAGACCCTGGCTATGAACGGCGTGGTGTCCATGAGCGCGGCGATCTACATCACCTTAGGGCAGAACATCGGCACCTGTGTGACCGCCGTCCTTTCCAGTGCAGGTGCGAACCGGACGGCCAAGCGTGCCGCGGCCATCCATCTGATGTTCAACACCATGGGCGCTATCGTTTTTGCGGTGGGGATGTATCTGCTCACCTTTATCCTGCCGGGATTTGCGCTGGGCCCGATCAATGCCGTACAGATCTCCATGTTCCATACGATCTTCAATGTGACCAATACGATCTTGCTCTATCCCTTTGCCAACCAGCTGGTGAAGCTGTCGGCGCTCTTTGTGAAGGAGCGGAAGGAGGGGGGCCTGGTCTATGCCGGAGACGGAGAGGAAGCAGAGGCGACCCGTCATCTGGATCAGCGTATCTTTGAATCCCCGGCCTTCGCGATCGAGGTGGCCGCTACGGAAGTGATCCACATGGGGAAGCTTACCCTGGAGAACGTGCAGCGGGCTATGGACGCCCTGACCGATCCGGACAGCAAGGGCACAGAGAAGGTCTACGAGGTGGAGCAGACCATCGATAAACTGGAGAAGAGACTCACCGATTATCTGATCAAGGTCAATAACCTCTCCTTGAACGAGCACCAGAAACTGGTGGTGAACGACCTGTTCTACAGCATCAGCGACATCGGGCGCGTGGGCGACCATGCGGAGAACATGGCCGAATCCGCCGATTATATGAAAGAGCATCAGATCGGCTTCTCCGATGTGGTGATCCAGGAGCTGAAGGAGATCGCCGAGAGCGTCACCAAGTCCTTCTACCATGCCATCGAAGCGCGCCGGACCGGGAACATGGACCATGTGCGCAAGGTGAGCCAGTATGAGGATGAAGTGGACAACCTGGAGGAAGAGATGCGGGAAGAGCATATCAACCGGCTTTCCACCGGGAAATGCGATTCGTCGTCCGGCGTGATCTTCTTAGATATCATCAATAACCTGGAGCGGATCTCCGATCATGCGTATAATCTGGCCGGATATGTAAAGAATGAGCTTTAACGAGCAGGATATAGTAAATGTATACAAAAATCTTATAATCTTATAAAGTTTCTAAAAAAGGCTTGCCATTTTCCGGGAGATCAGGTAGAATAATACAAGGTTGATCATTATTTAACACACTAACAATGCAAAGAAACAGGAGGAAATCAATCATGGCAGTAAAAGTAGCGATCAATGGTTTTGGACGTATCGGACGTCTGGCATTCCGTCAGATGTTCGGAGCAGAAGGTTATGATGTTGTGGCGATCAACGATCTGACCGATCCGAAGATGCTGGCTAACCTGTTAAAGTATGACACCGCTCAGGGCGGATACTGCGGGCACATCGGTGAAGGAAAGCACACCGTAGAAGCTGGCGAGGATTCCATCACCGTGGACGGCAAGAAGATCACGATCTACAAAGAGCCGAAGGCAGCCGATCTCCCGTGGGGCGAGTTAGGCGTAGATGTCGTGTTAGAGTGTACCGGCTTCTACTGCTCCAAGGATAAAGCACAGGCTCATATCGATGCCGGCGCTAAGAAGGTGGTCATCTCCGCACCTGCTGGCAATGACTTAAAGACCATCGTATTCTCCGTGAACGAGAACACCCTGACTGCAGAAGATAAGATCATCTCCGCAGCTTCCTGTACGACTAACTGCTTAGCGCCTATGGCGAAGGCATTAAATGACTATGCTCCGATCCAGTCCGGTATCATGAGCACGATCCACGCATACACCGGCGATCAGATGATCCTTGACGGACCCCACAGAAAGGGCGACTTAAGGAGAGCGAGAGCAGGCGCTGCCAACATCGTTCCCAACAGCACCGGCGCTGCTAAGGCGATCGGCCTGGTCATCCCCGAGCTGAACGGCAAGCTGATCGGATCCGCACAGCGTGTACCGGTCACCACCGGCTCCACCACGATCCTGACCGCAGTGGTCAAGGGCGCAGATGTGACCAAGGAAGGCATCAATGCCGCTATGAAGGCAGCTGCTTCCGAGTCCTTTGGTTACAATGAGGATCAGATCGTTTCCTCCGACGTTGTCGGCATGCGGTATGGCTCTCTGTTCGACGCTACCCAGACCATGGTCAGCAAGATCGCAGACGACTTATACGAAGTACAGGTCGTTTCATGGTATGACAATGAGAACTCCTACACCAGCCAGATGGTGAGGACGATCAAGTTCTTCGCAGAGTTAGGCTGATCTGATCGGCGGGAACAAGGATAAAGGACAAAAACCGCTGTGGACGGCACAGCCGCAGACAGCGGTGCTGAAGTATAAAGACTCAGGTAAAGGGTCCGGTCTGTAAGGGCCGGACCCTTTTCTTTCATGGGAAAACAGGTCCTTGTGGAAGAAAAAGAAATGAAAGGAGATCCATCTATGTTAAATAAAAAGTCTGTAGACGATCTGAACGTAAAAGGCAGAAAAGTGTTGGTCCGCTGTGATTTCAACGTACCCTTAAAGAACGGCGAGATCACCGACGAGACCCGTATCGTGGCGGCTCTGCCCACCATCAAGAAGCTGGTCGGCGACGGCGCGAAGGTGATCTTATGCTCTCATTTGGGCAAAGTAAAGAACGGCCCCAACGAAGGTGAATCCTTAGCTTTGGTAGCCAAGAGACTTTCCGAGAAGCTGGGCAAGGAAGTGAACTTTGTTTCCGACTATAACGTCACCGGCGAAGCTGCTACCAAGGCAGTGGAAGCCATGAACGAGGGCGACGTGGTCTTACTGCAGAACACCCGTTTCCGCGGCAAGGAAGAGACCAAGAACGGTGAGGAGTTCAGCAAGGAGCTGGCCGATCTGGCAGACGATTATGTATGCGATGCCTTCGGTTCCTCCCACAGAGCACACGCATCCGTAGAGGGCGTGACCAAGTTCATCACCGCTAAGGGCGGATCCAACGCAGTAGGCTATCTGATGCAGAAGGAGATCGACTTCTTGGGCAACGCCGTAGAGAACCCGGTAAGGCCTTTTGTGGCGATCTTAGGCGGCGCGAAGGTGGCGGACAAGCTGAACGTGATCTCCAACCTGCTGGAGAAATGCGATACATTGATCATCGGCGGCGGCATGGCCTTCACCTTCTTAAAGGCGCAGGGCAAGGGCGTAGGCCAGTCCTTAGTAGATGACAGCAAGATCGATTACTGCAAGGAGATGTTAGAGAAGGCGGAGAAGCTGGGCAAGAAGCTGCTCCTTCCGGTAGATACCACCATCGCCGCTTCCTTCCCGGATCCGATCGACGGCCCGATCGATGTCCAGGTAGTGGCATCTGACGCGATCCCCGCCGATATGCAGGGTTTAGATATCGGCCCCAAGACCGCAGAGCTCTATGCAGAGGCGGTAAAGACCGCAAAGACCGTTGTATGGAACGGCCCCATGGGCGTGTTCGAGAACCCGGTCCTGGCAAAGGGCACCATCGCGGTGGCGAAGGCGCTGGCCGAGACAGAGGCTACCACGATCATCGGCGGCGGCGATTCCGCGGCTGCTGTGAACCAGTTAGGCTTTGGCGATAAGATGAGCCACATCTCCACCGGCGGCGGCGCTTCCCTGGAGTTCTTAGAGGGCAAGGAGCTTCCCGGCGTTGTTGCGGCAGACGACAAATAAGAGCAGACAGACCATCAGCCTGCCCGTGATCTGAGACCGCAGGAGGGCAGGCTGGGATAGGAGAGGGAGAGATATGGCAAGAAAGAAGATCATCGCAGGAAACTGGAAGATGAACATGACGCCTTCCGAGGCTGTGAAGTTAGTAGAAGAGTTAAAGCCGTTAGTGGCAAACGACGATGTGGACGTAGTGTTCTGCGTGCCGGCGATCGACATCATCCCGGCTATGGAAGCCGCTAAGGGCACCAACATCCATATCGGCGCCGAGAACATGTACTTTGAGGAGAAGGGCGCTTACACAGGTGAGATCTCCCCGCTGATGTTAAAGGACGCAGGCGTGAAGTATGTGATCATCGGCCATTCGGAGAGGAGAGAGTATTTTGCCGAGACCGATGAGACCGTGAACAAGAAGGTGCTCAAGGCATTTGAGCACGGCCTTACCCCGATCATCTGTTGCGGCGAGTCCCTGACCCAGAGAGAGCAGGGGATCACCATCGACTGGATCCGCCAGCAGATCAAGATCGCGTTCTTAAATGTGACCTCAGATCAGGCCAAGGAAGCCGTCATCGCTTACGAGCCGATCTGGGCGATCGGTACCGGCAAGGTGGCTACCACCCAGCAGGCCGAGGAGGTCTGCGCGGCGATCCGCGTGTGCATCGGCGAGATCTACGACGAGGCCACTGCGGCGGCGATCCGCATCCAGTATGGCGGTTCCGTATCCGCATCCTCCGCTCCTGAGCTGTTCGCACAGGCGAACATCGACGGCGGATTAGTGGGCGGCGCTTCCTTGAAGCCGGATTTCGGGAAGATCGTGAACTATAATAAATAGATGGAGAAAGGATCCCCGGCGGATCGCCGCAAAGGCAGCCCGCCGGGGATCTCCTTGATCAGGAAACGAGAGGAGATAGAGAGCATGAGCAAGAAACCAGTAGTTTTGATGATCCTGGACGGCTATGGCTTGAACGATAACTGTGAGCATAATGCAGTATGCGAGGGTAAGACCCCGATCATGGATCAGCTGATGAGCCAGTGCCCCTTTGTAAAGGGCAATGCCAGCGGTATGGCGGTGGGCCTTCCGGATGGACAGATGGGGAACTCCGAGGTGGGCCATCTGAACATGGGCGCAGGCCGTATCGTCTACCAGGAGCTGACCAGGATCACCAAGTCGATCCAGGACGGAGACCTCTTCCAGATCCCGGAATTGCTGCAGGCGGTAGAGAACTGCAAAAAGCATGATTCCTCCCTGCATTTATACGGCTTAGTATCAGACGGCGGTGTACACAGCCATCTGACCCACATCTACGGTCTTTTAGAGCTGGCAAAACGGAATGGTCTAGAGAAGGTCTACGTCCACTGCTTCTTAGACGGCCGTGACACACCGCCTGCATCCGGCAAGGGATTTGTGGAGCAGCTGGAAGCGAAGATGAAAGAGCTTGGCGTGGGCAAGGTGGCTTCGGTCATGGGCCGTTATTACGCCATGGACCGTGATAAGAACTGGGAGCGCACCAAGCTGGCCTATGATGCATTGACTTTAGGGACGGGCAAGACAGCTCAGAGCGGTCCTGCCGGGATCCAGGCATCCTACGACGAGGAAAAATTCGATGAGTTCGTGATGCCCACCGTGGTGGTGGAGGATGGGAAGCCGATCGGCCGGATAAAGGAGCATGATTCCATCATCTTCTACAATTTCCGCCCGGACCGTGCCCGCCAGATCACCCGCGCATTCTGCGACGACGACTTTACCGGCTTTGAACGCGGCAAGAGGATGGATCTGGTCTATGTCTGCTTTACGGACTATGACGAGACGATCGCCAATAAGCTGGTGGCCTTCCACAAGGAGAGCGTCACCAATACCTTTGGCGAGTACCTGGCAGCCCATGGAAAGACGCAGGCCAGGATCGCGGAGACGGAGAAGTACGCCCATGTCACCTTCTTCTTCAACGGCGGCGTAGAGGAGCCCAATGAGGGCGAGGACCGTATCCTGGTGCCCTCCCCCAAGGAAGTGGCGACCTATGACTTAAAGCCGGAGATGAGCGCGCCCAAGGTGTGCGAGAAGCTGGTGGAGGCGATCGGGTCAGATAAGTACGATGTGATCATCATCAACTTTGCGAACCCGGATATGGTAGGCCATACCGGCGTGGAGGAAGCGGCGATCAAGGCGATCGAGACCGTGGACCAGTGCGTGGGGAAGGCTGTGGATGCTATCAAGAAGGCAGACGGCGTGCTCTTCATCTGCGCGGACCACGGCAATGCAGAGCAGCTGGTGGATTATGCCACCGGAGAGCCCTGGACAGCCCACACCACCAACCCTGTGCCCTTCATCCTGGTCAATGCAGATCCTTCCTGCAAGCTGCGGGAAGGCGGCTGCCTGGCCGATATCGTCCCCACACTGATCGAGCTCATGGGGATGGAGCAGCCTAAGGAGATGACAGGGAAGAGCCTGCTGGTCCGGTAAGGCGGTCGAGCCAGAAAAGAGCCTGCTGGCCGGCAAAAAGGAACAGAGAAGGCAGGACCGTAGTAAAAAATGAGTATAGAAGTGACCGAAGGCGGAGCCTATGTGCGTTCGGTCATTTTTTTATGAGGCAAGTCAGCTGTTCACGTAGAGATGGGAAAGGCTGGACAGCAAAAAATGGAGAACGAGGAGGATGTGGAGTTGCTGAGAAAAGAGCAGGGGATAGATCAGGGAAAAAAGGGGATATGGAGAGTGGCGGCTGTCCTGCTGACAGCAGTATTGGCGGCCGGCTGTGGGAAGACGGGGAGCCGGGAGGGCAGCGGGATGGATATGGAAGCGAAAGGGCCGGAGCCGGTCTCTCTTGCGGTGGATGACTATGAGGGATGGGACCGTCTCCTGAAGGAAAATGAGATCTCCCAGGCGTTTGTGATGGGCTTAAAGGACTTTGCTTACCAGAGCGGGAGCCAGGTGTTAAAGCAGGAGACCGGGAATGGGGTCTACAGTCCCTTAAGTGTATATCATGCGCTGGCTCTGGCAGGATGCGGAGCAAAGGGGGAGACAGCGGAGGAGATCTTGCGGGTCTTACAGGTCTCGGATCAGGAAGAGCTGGCAGAGCAGTGCCAAAAGCTGTACAAGCAATATCATTACCGGGAGCAGCGGATCAGGGAGGAATATGCGGAGTATGGGGCAGGCGACCACGACAGCTGTATCCGGATCGGAAATTCGCTGTGGATCTCCCGGGACCTGGCGGTAAAGAAGGCGTACCAAGAGCTGGCGGCCCAGGCGTTTTTTGCCCCCTCCTATCTGGTGGACTTTACGCAGGAGGAGACGGGGGAGAAGATCGGGAGATGGATCGCGGGACAGACAGAGGGCGTTTTAGATCCCCAGGTCCGGCCGGCTCCGGAGACGCTGCTTGCCATCGTGGACACCTTATACTTTTATGGAGGCTGGCAGGCGCCATTTTCCTCTTCGCGCACGACGGAGGATGTGTTCGACCGGGAGGATGGCACACAAGTCCGATGCCTTTATATGGACCGGACAGAGGAGATGGGCGAGTTTTATAAGGGGGAGGGCTATACCGCGGCCTACCTGCGCACGGATAATGACTGCCGGATGCTGTTCCTGCTGCCAGATGAGGGGCATGAGCTCCAGGAGTTCCTTGCAGATCCGGACAGGCTTAAGGGCGCGCTGGAGATCGGGGACGAAGACTGGACCAGCGGAAAAGTAGTCTGGAAGGTGCCGAAGTTTTCTTTTGGGAGCAGCATGCAGCTGGAAGCGCCCCTGCGGGCCATGGGGCTGGAGAGGATGTTTGGCCAGCAGGCCCAGTTCGGCAATATCGCAGATCAGCCGCTCTGGGTATCCCAGGTGCTCCAGGAGACCCATATCGGTATTGACGAGGAAGGCGTGGAGGGCGCTGCGTACACGATGATCGCTATGGCGGGGGCTGCTTTTACGGAACCTGAGCAGCAGGCGGAGATGATCTTAGATAAGCCTTTCCTATTCGGTGTGCAGGACATGAACGGAGCGTGGCTGTTCCTGGGGGTATGCAAAGATCCCTCCCAGGCGTGAGGGACAGGTGTGCCGTCTGCCAGGCTGCAAAGCTTTGAGCAGATCCGTACCAGGTGCGTTGGGGTGAGGCAAAGGGTCCGGCCCTGAGAAGGTGGGCCGGGTAGGGCCAAGATGGAGGAAGAGATGGAAAAAAAGTATATCTTGTTTGACTTAGACGGCACCTTGACGGACCCTATGGTGGGGATCACCCGTTCGGTGCAGCATGCCCTGGAACATTACAAGATCCATGAGCCGGACCTGAAAAAGCTGACGCCCTTTATCGGACCGCCGTTAAAGGACAGCTTTATGCGGTACTATCATTTTCCTGAAACCCAGGCCAGGGAAGCGATCGGTGTGTACCGGGAGTATTATTCTGCGAAAGGGATCTTTGAGAATGAGGAGCTGCCGGGGATCCGGCAGATGCTAAAGCGGCTAAAAGAGGCGGGAAAGGTGCTGCTGGTGGCCACCTCGAAGCCGGAGCCGTTTGCGAAGATGATCGTGGAGCACTTTGGGCTAGATCCCTATCTTTCCTTTGTGGGCGGAGCGGATATGGAGGAGACGCGGGTGAAAAAAGGCGATGTGATCCGCTATGTGCTGGAGCAGATAAAGATCGTGGACGGGGCGGATCCTGGGCGGCCGGCAGCGCAAAAGGCCCGGACAGCGGCACAAAAGGCCCGGGTGGTCATGGTGGGCGATCGGGAGCATGATATCTTTGGGGCGAAAGAAAACCAGATCCAGAGCATAGGCGTGCTGATGGGATATGGGAGCCGAGAGGAGCTGGAAAAGGCAGGGGCCGATAAGATCGCGGCAGATGCCGGGGAGCTTACAGAGCTCCTGCTGGGGGACTGGTAGACTGCGCCGCACAAGGAGCGGGCGCGTCGGCTGCGATGTGCGCCTGGACATCCTGTAAGCCGCTTTATCTTTGCGATCGATGAGCCGGGCTATTAATAGACCTACAAGAAAAAACTGGTAAAATGAGCGGTCGACAGAGAAAAATATCCAAAAATACCCATTTATCTACATATAAAGGAAATCAAGTTGTCTTCCATAACCTCAGATCATCATAACCATTCAAATGATGTATTTGACAAATACCTTGTGGATCGCTATGATAAAGTGAACGCGATAAGGAGAAGATGTGGATATGAGTGATAATCGGATCGTTTTATCTTTGCTGGTCGATAACACTGCCGGTGTGCTGGCACGTGTTGCAGGACTGTTCAGCCGCCGGGGCTATAACATCGAGAGCCTTACGGTGGGCGTTACGGCTGACCCCCGATATTCCCGGATGACCGTGGTGTCTCTCGGGGATCATGAGGTCCTGGTGCAGATCGAGAACCAGCTGCGGAAGCTGGAGGATGTGCGGGATATCAAGGAACTCCCGGCAGGCCGGTCTGTGTATCGTGAACTGATCATGGTGAAGGTGCGGGCAGGCGCCAGCGAGAGGCAGGCGGTCAACGCGATCGCAGATATCTTCCGCGCCACGATCGTAGATGTGGGGAAGGATTCCCTGACGGTCATGCTGACCGGGGATCAGTCCAAGCTGGATGCCCTGATCGATCTTTTGGAGGATTACGAGATCTTAGAGCTGGCAAGGACAGGCCTTACGGGGCTGGAGAGGGGCGCCCACGATATCCGCTATCTGCCCTGAGACGGAGGGCGGACCGGGATAGAGCTAGAGGTCCCGCCAGAGGCGGATGATAAGTCGTCGGCGGACAGCCTTTAACATAAAGAAAAGCATCAAAGCTGCCGGGGCAGAGGTCACGGACAGCCGCATATCTTTAGAAGAGCGCCCATAGAAGAACGGGCAGCGAAAATGGAGGAAAAAAGAGATGGCAAAGATCTATTATCAGGAAGACTGCGACGTATCCCTTTTGGAGGGAAAGACGATCGCGGTCATCGGCTACGGCAGCCAGGGACATGCACATGCATTGAACTTAAAGGAGTCCGGATGCAACGTGATCGTAGGCCTGTATGAGGGCAGCCGGTCCTGGAAAAAGGCCGAGGAGCAGGGCTTCACGGTCTATACGGCAGCAGAGGCCGCCAAGAAGGCGGATGTCATCATGATCTTGATCAATGATGAGAAGCAGGCGAAGTTGTATAAGGAAGATATCGAGCCCAATCTGGAGGCCGGGAACATGCTGATGTTCGCCCATGGCTTTGCGATCCATTTCGGTCAGATCGTACCGCCTGCGGATGTGGATGTGACCATGATCGCGCCGAAGGCTCCGGGCCATACGGTGAGGAGCGAGTATCAGAGAGGCAGAGGGACCCCCTGTCTGGTGGCGATCCATCAGGATGCTACGGGCAAAGCCCTGGATAAGGCATTGGCTTACGCACAGGCATTAGGCGGAGCCAGAGCCGGCGTTTTAGAGACCACCTTCCGCGTGGAGACCGAGACCGACTTATTCGGTGAGCAGGCCGTCCTTTGCGGCGGTGTGACCGGGCTGATGAAGGCCGGCTTTGAGACATTGGTAGAGGCTGGATACGCACCGGAGAACGCATATTTTGAGTGTATCCATGAGATGAAGCTGATCGTGGACCTGATCTACCAGAGCGGCTTTGCCGGCATGCGCTATTCCATTTCCAACACGGCTGAGTACGGCGATTACATCACCGGACCGAAGATCATCACCGACGAGACCAGAAAGGCGATGAAGAAGATCTTAAAGGATATCCAGGACGGCTCCTTCGCCAAGGAGTGGCTGCTGGAGAACCAGGCTGGCTGTCCCCACTTCAACGCGATGCGGAAGCTGGAAGCGGAGCATCCTTTAGAAAAGGTGGGCGCAGAGCTGCGCAAGCTGTACAGCTGGAATGATGGAGACAAGCTGATCAACAACTGATCGGTCGAGAGCTGGCAAGATAAAGCTTGTTAGAGAAGACGAGGATCAGATGCCCCGAGAGGGAGCTCTGATCCTTTTTCGTTTTATAGGAAAGTGGGTTCAATATAAAAATTCCAAAAAGGTCTTCAGGGCATTGGCCTGGTTCCCGGACAGATAGGCAAAGCCGATGGTGCGCTTGTGGATGGGAGCCTTCAAGGGGATCTCCATCAGACGGCCGCTCTCCAGCTCCTTCTGCACCAGCTCCTTGATGACACAGGCGATCCCCAGGCTGATCTTGGCAAATTCGATCAAAAGATCCATGGTGGTCACCTCCAGGACCTGTTTAAGCTCGATGGAATTTTCCTTCAGGTAATTGTCCACATGGTGGCGGGTCATATTGTTCTGGTCTAAGAGCATGATATTGCCGCAGGTGAAAAGATCGGCTCCGGAGCCTTCCCGCAGATACAGGTTGTTCAGATAATGCCGGGTACAGACGAAGATATCCTGGATATCCATCACCGGGATAAAGGACAGGCCGGAATGGATGGAAGGCTCTGCCACCAGTCCCACATCCAACGTGTGCTGTTCCAGCATGGAGATCGTCTTTGCCGTAGCCTGGCCCTCGATCGTGATCTTGATGTGGGGATACTGTTCGATGAAATTTTTGAGATATGGGAGCAGGATATATTTGCACAAGGTATTGCTGACTCCGATGCGCAGGTGTCCGATATTAAATTCCTGGATCCGCTTCAGCTCCTGCTCCCCCAGATCCAAGGCCTGGAACGCGGTGTGTACATGGGCAAAGAGCAGCTCCCCCTCCGGGGTCAGATGCACGCCCCGTGAGCTCCTGGTAAAAAGGCTCACCTTCAGGTTGTCCTCCAGCTTGCTGATCGCCTTGCTGATCGCCGGCTGGCTGATATACAGCTCCTTGGCCGCCTTCGAGATATTTCCTGCCTTAGCTACCTCATAAAAGATCTTATACTGTGACAGGTTTTGTTCCATAAAGCCTCCTTTTTTCACCCTATAACCACATTTCATGGATCCTATTCATATTATGTATTTTTATTATAACAACAGTTATGCTAGAATGTAAAGTGCTGACAGGATATCACCTGATATAAATTTTAGAGGAGGGATCAAGATATGGGAATGACGATGACGCAAAAGATCCTGGCTGCCCACGCGGGCCTTGCAGAGGTAAAGGCCGGCCAGCTGATCGAAGCTGGCTTAGATCTGGTGCTGGGCAATGATATCACTTCCCCGGTTGCGATCAATGAGATGAAAAAGATGGATGAACAGAGCGTGTTCGACAAGGATAAGATCGCGCTGGTCATGGATCATTTTATCCCCAACAAAGACATAAAGTCCGCAGAAAACTGCAAGTGCTGCCGCGATTTTGCCTGCAAGCATGAGATCGCCCATTATTTCGATGTAGGGCAGATGGGGATCGAGCATGCGCTCCTGCCGGAGAAAGGCCTGGTGGTGGCCGGGGATGTGGTGATCGGAGCCGATTCCCACACCTGTACATACGGGGCGCTGGGGGCCTTCTCCACCGGTGTGGGCAGCACGGATATGGCGGCAGGCATGGTGACCGGCAAGGCCTGGTTCAAGGTGCCGTCAGCGATCCGCTTTGAGCTGGTGGGAAAGCCGAAGGAGTGGGTCAGCGGCAAGGATGTGATCCTGCACATCATCGGCATGATCGGTGTGGACGGCGCCCTTTATAAGTCCATGGAGTTTACCGGAGAGGGGATCGCATACCTGTCCATGGATGACCGCTTTACGATCTGTAATATGGCGATCGAGGCCGGCGGAAAGAACGGGATATTCCCGGTAGATGACCTGGCGATCCGGTATATGGAGGAGCATTCGAAACGGAACTTCACGATCTACACCGCAGATAAGGACGCGGAGTATGAAGAGACGTATACCATCGACTTATCCTTGTTAAAGCCCACGGTGTCCTTCCCCCATCTTCCGGAGAACACCAAGACCATCGACGAGGTGGGAGACATCAAGATCGACCAGGTAGTGATCGGGTCCTGTACCAATGGGCGCATGGATGATATGCGTGTAGCGGCAAAGGTCTTAAAAGGCCGGAAGGTGGCGGACCATGTGCGCTGCATCGTGATCCCGGCCACCCAGGCGATCTATCTGCAGGCCATGCGGGAAGGCCTTCTGGAGATCTTCATCGAGGCCGGCGCTGTGGTCAGCACGCCTACCTGCGGCCCTTGCCTGGGCGGCTATATGGGGATCTTGGCAGCCGGAGAGCGCTGCGTATCCACCACGAACCGGAACTTTGTGGGCCGTATGGGCCATGTGGACTCGGAAGTGTATCTGGCCAGTCCGGCAGTGGCAGCCGCCAGCGCGGTGACAGGACGGATCGCCTGTCCCTGCACCTTATAGAAGGGGCGCGGAGCGGCTCTGGCTGTTGCAGGAGGCTGGGGCGAAGAAGATCCCCGGTCATGGTATGGGAGGGACAGAGCGTTTTGCGGCCCGCAGTAAGAAAAGGAGGAGCATCATGAGAGCAGAAGGGCATGTTTTTAAATATGGAGATAATGTTGATACCGATGTGATCATCCCGGCAAGATATCTGAACGCCACCAAGGGCGAGGAGCTTGCGCAGCACTGTATGGAGGATATCGATAAGGAGTTCATCCACAAGGTGCAGAAAGGCGATATCATCGTCGCGGATAAAAATTTTGGCTGCGGTTCTTCCAGGGAGCACGCGCCGCTGGCGATCAAGTGCGCAGGGGTCAGCTGCGTGATCGCGGAGACCTTTGCCCGTATCTTCTATAGAAATGCGATCAATATCGGACTGCCGATCATCGAATGTCCGGAAGCGGCCAGAGCGATCCAGAACGGCGATGAGGTAGAGGTGGACTTTGACAGCGGCGTGATCACGGATAAGACCACCGGCCAGACCTTTACGGGCCAGTCCTTTCCGCCATTTATGCAGAGGATCATCGCAGCAGGCGGTCTGGTCAATTATATCAACGGGAGATAGCGGAGAGGATAAGGATCTCAACACCTTCGGGAAGCCATATGAGCGATCTTGGAGGTGTTTTTGCTTTTACATAACATTTCGACAGCCGGTTTTTACAGGATCCGACCTGGGTCAAAAGTAACAAAAACGTAACACAATTGTAAAATTTATACGGGGTATCCCTGGCACATATGTACAGATCGTTGCGAAGATCTTTAGATAGGATCACAGGAATATGAGAAGCTATTAATTCCCAAGACAAAAAAGCGCCGAAGATCTTGTGGGTCCATTGACGATCCTGCATCCATCCGCCTATAATGAGCCCGTTGACCCGAAACGATGCAGGCGGTCAGGGGTGACCGGCCTCCTGCAGCAAAGGTTTCCTGAGAAAAGAGGTGGATGTATGTTTTCATTGTACTACTCCTTACTCCAAAATGTTGGCCGGCCAGCCGGGCGTCTGATGGTCCTTGTAACGGCATTTTCTGCCATCGGCCTCAGCGGCAGCGGCAGGGACAGACTGACCGCGCACGGACAGCCAAAGACCTGGGCGCAGGCAGCGGCCGGCCTGGAAGATGGCGGAGCATCAGCAAAAGGGAAAACGGTGGCAGCCGGTACATTACAAAAAGCCGGGGATGCGGCGCAGACTGCGGCTGGAGAGAGACTGGAAGAAAACGACAGGTCAGCAAGGACGGCTAAAGGTGCGGTCACAAAAGGCGGCACAGAGACAAGGGCTGCCGGAAAGCGGATCGCAGATAAAAGGAAGGATAAGGAAGCCGCGGTGCAAAAGCAGCAGGCGGCAGGAGATAGAGAACAAGAAAAGGGGATGCCGGAGGCCGGGGAGACACCGGAGGCCAGGATCGCCTACGATGAGCAGGATTATGAAGTGATGCTGAAGATCGTCCAGGCAGAAGCCGGAGGCTGTGACAGCACCGGGAAGATCCTGGTGGCAAATGTGATCATGAACCGGGTGGAGGACAGCAGCTTTCCCGACGATATCACCAGCGTGGTCTACGAGAGATCCCAATTCTCACCGGTGAGCAGCGGCGCGATCGACCAGGTGAAGGTGACAAAAGAGACCGTGGAATGTGTGGACCGGGCCCTGCGGGGGGAAGATCATTCACAAGGCGCGCTCTATTTTATGAACCGAGGGGCCTCCGGGGACAACGCACAGTGGTTCGACCGGAAGCTGACCTATCTCTTTAGCCATGACGGGCATGAGTTCTTTAAATAGTCCCAACCTGTTACTATCCACACCCACGCCAGGGAGTCTTATCGCTTAGATAGGTCGCAGATGGTCCGCTCCGGGAGGGGCCTGTCTGGGCGCCGCGCGCTCTCGCTCCGGTGTTTTGGTAAGAACGTAGCGGTACTAGGGCGTGTGAAAGACCCCGCGGGGGGGACCGGGCCTTCGGGTGCGGACGGGTGACCGATCATGCGCCTGCACCTATACAACGATTGGCGTGGGTGTGGATAGTAACCCCAACCTTAAATTAAAGTCATCCCAGAAAACTTGGGGATTGAGTCTCCTGCCATTTCGCTGTATACTGTTAGAGATGCGAAAAGTCACAGCAGCCAAAAAGCAGAGAGCAGGAGGGAACGATATGGTAAGACATGAGGAACCGGTCAGGAAAGAGAACCTGCGGGGAGGAGAAGGACATGTGGTGCTTTATCCGATATTGAGCCCAGAGGAGCTGATGGGCCATGGCACGATGTATGCCCGGGTGGTGATCCCGCCCCATTGCAGCATCGGCTGGCACCAGCATGTAGGGAACACGGAGCCCTATTACATCCTCAAGGGCGAGGGCGTTTTTGTTGACGATGACAAGTCCAGGATAGTGGTCCATGCTGGCGATATCTGCACGATCCAGTGCGGGCAGTGGCACAGCATGGAAAATAACAGCGAGGAAGATCTGGAGATGATCGCGCTGGTGATCGCGGAAGGTTGATCTGGCTGGCCTGCGGGGCATCCGGCTGGCAGGGTGGAAGACGTGCGTTTTTCTGAAAAAATATATTGACTTTTATTTCACAAAATGAGATAATAAGTGCAAATTTGGTTTTGATGTCCATTTTGATGGGATCTATCGTATCCCTTCATATAGGCCCATAACATTAAAGAAAAGAGGTAAGTGTAAGATGGCAGAGATCAATTTAAGCAAGTATGGCATCACTGGGACCACGGAGGTCGTTTACAATCCTTCTTTTGAAGTATTATTTGAAGAAGAGATGAGACCAGAACTGACTGGCTTTGAGAAAGGGCAGGTCAGTGAGCTCGGTGCAGTCAATGTAATGACTGGTATCTATACAGGCCGTTCTCCTAAGGACAAGTTCATCGTGATGGATGAGAATTCGAAAGACACTGTATGGTGGACCTCCGACGGGTACAAGAACGATAACCATCCGGCTACAGAAGAGACCTGGAAGGCCGTAAAGGAGCTGGCTCTGGATGAACTTTCTAATAAGAAGCTGTATGTGATGGATGCCTACTGCGGCGCCAACAAGGACACCCGTATGGGGATCCGCTTCATCATGGAAGTGGCATGGCAGGCTCATTTTGTCAAGAACATGTTCATCCAGCCTACCGAGGAAGAGCTGAAGGACTTTGAGCCGGATTTTGTCGTCTATAATGCTTCCAAAGCAAAAGTGGAAAACTATAAAGAGTTAGGCCTGAATTCTGAGACAGCGGTAGTGTTCAATATCACCAGCCGCGAGCAGGTCATCCTGAACACATGGTACGGCGGAGAGATGAAGAAGGGTATGTTCTCCATGATGAACTACTATCTGCCGTTAAAGGGCATCGCTTCTATGCACTGCTCTGCCAACACCGATATGAAGGGCGAGAACACCGCGATCTTCTTCGGCCTTTCCGGGACCGGCAAGACCACTCTGTCCACCGATCCCAAGCGTCTCCTGATCGGTGACGACGAGCACGGCTGGGATGACAACGGCGTGTTCAACTTTGAGGGTGGCTGCTATGCAAAGGTCATCGACCTGGATAAGGAGTCTGAGCCGGATATCTACAATGCGATCAAGCGCAACGCGCTTCTGGAGAACGTGACCTTAGACGCAGACGGAAAGATCGATTTCAAGGATAAGAGCGTGACGGAGAACACCCGTGTATCTTACCCGATCGACCATATCGAGAAGATCGTCCGTCCGGTATCTGCAGCACCGGCCGCGAAGAACGTGATCTTCCTGTCCGCAGACGCTTTCGGCGTACTGCCTCCTGTATCCATCCTTACACCGGAGCAGACCCAGTACTACTTCCTGTCTGGCTTTACGGCTAAGCTGGCTGGAACGGAGCGCGGGATCACAGAGCCCACTCCCACCTTCTCCGCATGCTTCGGGCAGGCGTTCCTGGAGCTGCATCCGACGAAATACGGCGAAGAGCTGGTCAAGAAGATGGAGCAGAACGGCGCGAAGGCATACCTGGTCAATACCGGCTGGAACGGCACCGGCAAGCGCATCACCATCAAGGATACCCGCGGTATCATCGATGCGATCTTAAACGGCGATATCTTAAACGTGCCGACCAAGAAGATCCCGTACTTTAACTTCGAAGTACCCACCGAGCTTCCCGGCGTAGACACCAACATCTTAGATCCCCGCAACACCTACGGTGATGCTTCCGAGTGGGAGACCAAGGCAAAGGATCTGGCTCAGAGATTTATCAAGAACTTTGTAAAATATGAGGGCAACGAAGCCGGCAAGGCTCTGGTAGCGGCTGGTCCTCAGTTATAAGATAAGGATCGCCCAATGGCCTGCTGCGGCCCGGCGCATCTGCAGTCGATGAACGACCGAACAAAAGCTCCCTGGCAGGTAAGACCTGCGGGGAGCTTTTTATATATTCTCGTTGCGGTCAGATCCTGCTCGCATCAAGGATCCAGTTCCCGCTTCTTATTGCGGATCAGATAAAAACCGGCCAGGATGATGACCACCGCCGAGATGTTCCTGGGCAGCTGCCTGGAGAACCAGCTGACCACATCCAAGAACCGCCAGGAGATATGCAGCACATCGGAGGCAAAATACATGAGGAAGTCGTTGACATTATCCCAGACGATGGAAAAGCCCAGGAGGATCAGGACGATGGCGGTGACCTTTCGATAGCGCCCTAAGAGGACAGCCTTCAATGCGGCCAGCTGATGGGAGTGGATCAGGAAATCGTCCTGGATCGCATAGAACTCATCATCCGGGAGGCTGTTCAGATTGTGGGTGTGGAAGAAGCTGTAGAACCATATCACCGTCCCGAACACAGAGAGGGGCGGGAAGATGATCTCTCCCACAGCCAACAGCAGAGCAAATATGCACATGATGCTGATCCCCTGTTTTAGAAATCCCAGATACATCTCACCGGCTCCCGGGATAAGAGAGCAGAAGAAGGTGAGGAATCTGCTTTTTTTCTTTGTCATACCGTTACCTCCCTGGAAATAATTCGTTTGAAAGATCGTAAAGCGGACTGGTGAGCTGCAAAAAACCCTCCCGCAGGGTCTGTCTGGTCCGTGCCATCCCTGTGCCCGCCGGCCCGGGGGTATGCTGGCCGGTCTGAGCCGGCACAGAGGGTAGGGCTTCCGGATACAGGGAGGGATTTAGGAAAAAGGGCGTTGTGAACAAGATGAACAGCGCGGCAGCGGCAGCGGTGCAGACCTTTATGCTGTAGCTGATAAGCTGCACACGTTTTGAGGAACGCAGCCTCTCTGCCTTTGTGAGGGTGTTCGTCTTTAAGCGGGCAGGGGCGTGGAGCATCCGGTTTTCTTCTGTATCCCGGATAAAAGCTTCCAGCCAGTCATCATCCCTGGAGAGCGCGTCCAGCCGCTCGCCATCCATTGAGAGCAGCTCCTTCGTTTTATCCATAGCGCAGATCCTCCTTTCGCATCCGCTCCCGCAGCATCCCCTTGGCACGGTAGATCTGCGTTTGCAGGGTCTTTTTGTTCTTTCCGGTCTTGGCGGCGATCTCATTGATATCCATCTCGTGGTAGTAGTGATCTAGAGCCACCTGGCGGTAGGGCTCCGGGAGCTGGCTGCAGCAAACTCTGAGCTGTTCCTGGAGTTCGGCCTCCAGGGTCTCCTGCTCAGGGGAAGAGCGGCTGTCCGGAAGGGAGGAGAAGAAGACCTCCTCCGTAGGGATGGACCGCCGGCCGGCTCGTTTTAGATGATCGATGCATTTATTGGTGGCGATCCGGCACAGCCAGGCCTTCTCATTTTGTCCGTCGAACCGCGAGAGGCTGCGGTAGGCGGAAAGAAAGGTGTCTTGGGCTAAGTCCTCGGCATCGAACTGATCGCCGGTCAAACGGAAGCAGATGGAATATATTAAGTTTTGATATCGTGTCATCCAGCATTCCAATCGCTCCTGCGGATCCAACGGACAGCCCTCCTCCTTGCGGCCAAAGCCTGTATGCTCATCTTCTGCTCATTGTTCTACTTATCATAACGAAAATGGAGAAAAAAGATCTTCATATGGGAAAAAATATCGCAAAATTTTTTTTGGGCCTTTTTAATGGGTCATAAATATGATATCATATCCGGAGGAGATAGTCTATCATCTGCGGCTTGGCCGTTCATAGCAGCAGAGATACCATGATCTGTAGGAGAGGATAGGATGATGAGACGAGTATTTTTGATCGTTCTGGACAGTGTAGGGATCGGGGAGATGCCGGATGCCGGGCTTTTTGGCGATGAGGGGAGCGACACCCTGCGGGCAGCTTCCACCAGCCCGTATTTTTCTATGCCGAACATGGCACGGCTCGGGCTCTTCCATATCGACGGGACGGAGTGGGCACGTGATGATGGAAGATTTTGGAAGATGGAGAAAGCCGGCGGGGCGGAGGGCTCTGCGCCGGACGGCGCTGTATCCCATCAGGGGGCGGTAGCCCGTATGCAGGAGGCTTCCATGGGAAAGGATACCACCATCGGCCACTGGGAGATCGCCGGCGTGGTATCGCAGGAGCCGCTCCCCACCTTTTTGGAAGGCTTCCCAAGGGAGCTTTTGGATGCCTTTGAGAAGGAGACCGGGAGAGGCTGGCTGTGCAATAAGCCCTATTCCGGCACCGATGTGATCCGGGACTATGGGGAGGAGCATGTAAAGACCGGGAAGCTGATCGTCTACACCTCGGCGGACAGTGTGTTCCAGATCGCTGCCCATGAGGCGGTGGTCCCTGTGGACACCTTGTATCGGTACTGTGAGATCGCAAGGAGGCTCTGCACCGGTCCTTACGGTGTGGGGCGGGTGATCGCGCGGCCCTTTGAGGGAGAGCACCCCTTTAAACGGACCAGCCGCCGCCACGACTATTCCCTCCGGCCGCCAAGACCGACCATGCTGGATAAGATCAAGGGCGCCGGGATGGAGGTGCTGGCCGTGGGGAAGATCAACGATATCTTTGCCGGCCAGGGGATCACCGAGATGGTGCGGACCTCCGGCAATGGAGAAGGGATCTTGCGGACCCTGGGATACGGTAAAAGGAGCTTTGATGGTTTATGCTTCACGAACTTGGTGGACTACGATATGCTCTATGGACACCGCAATGACGTGGACGGCTATGCCAAGGCATTGACGGCCTTCGACCAGGCGCTGCCGGAGCTCTTAGCGATGCTGCAAGAGGAGGATCTTTTGATGATCACGGCAGATCACGGCTGTGACCCGATCACCCCTTCTACCGACCACTCCAGGGAATATACCCCCTGGATCGTCGCCGGACCGAAGGTGAGACCAGGTGTGAACTTAAGGACCAGGAAGACCTTTGGGGATATCGCGGCTACGATCTTGGACTATCTGGGTGTGGATGCAGAGGGGATCGACGGGGAGAGCGTGCTGGAGCAGATCCTGCGTGAGGAGCCATGAGAGAGGATGCCGGAGCATTGCCGGATCAAAGGTGGAGAAGACCCGGAGAGAAGATGTAAAAAAGAGGATGGATCAGCAAATGGAAAAAAGGATGGATGAACAGATGGACGTGCAGCAGCAAAGACGGATCTTACAGGCGGTGGACCATACCCTCCTGGCCCAGACGGCCACATGGGAGGAGATCCAAAGGATCTGTGACGATGCGCTGGAATGCCGGACCGCATCGGTATGTATCCCGCCGTCGTTCGTATCCAGGGTAAAGGCGTATGTGGGTGACAGGCTCCCGGTGTGTACGGTGATCGGGTTCCCCAACGGGTATCAGACCACAGCGGTAAAGCAGTTTGAGACCCTGGACGCGATCAGGAACGGCGCAGATGAGATCGATATGGTGATCGATATAGGAGCTGTGAAGGCGGGCTGCTTTGACCAGGTGGAGGAGGAGATCCGCTGCTTAAAGGAGGCCTGTGGGGAAAGGATCTTGAAGGTGATCGTCGAGACCTGTCTCCTGACAGAGGAAGAAAAGATCCGCATGTGCCAGGTGGTGACCCGGGCGGGGGCAGACTTCATAAAGACCTCCACCGGCTTTTCCAAGGCCGGGGCCACCTTTGAGGATGTGGCGCTCTTTGCGGAGCATGTAGGTCCCGATGTCCGGATCAAGGCCGCGGGCGGGATCGGCTCCTTCGCAGACGGTCAGCGGTTTCTGGATCTTGGCGCATCCCGTCTGGGGACCAGCCGTCTGGTAAAGATCTATAAGGCATCGGCCGTATAACACAAAATTGGTGTATCTTCCCTAAAAAAAGTCCTTGAAAAAGGGAGACCGCTGTTGTATAATATTGATCGTGGTAATGAAGTTTCATACAGAGTGTAATTCCTGGAATGTTCGATACTCTTACCTTATTTGAACCTACAGTTTGACACACGGGATTCCAATATTTTTAGGCGGATGTCAGGCCTCCGTTTCGAGTGGAAGGCAGAAGCCTAAGTGAGGTCACCCACCTAGCAAGGCTAGGCGTCAATTAGTAAGAACCGGCATCTCCGGGTTTACCAAGGATAAAAGGCAGCGAGAGATCGCTGCTTTATCTTTACATATGGGATAGTAAATTTTGTCAATAAAGGAAAACGATATGAACGATGAACATAAGTTTAAAGACTTCCTCTACTGGGGAGCGACTGCTTTCTGTGTGATCGCGGCCAGCATCTCGTTTGGCTATATCCTCCTGCGGTTCGAACAGGTAAAAGCCTTTGCCGCCACGCTTTTTACGATATTGATGCCGGTGGTGTATGGAGCGGTGCTGGCCTACCTTTTAGCGCCGGTGTACAACTGGTGCGTGGGCCTGACGGATAAGGTGCTGGGAGCCGTGGTTGTCCATGAAAAGCAAAGGCTGGGGATCGGTCGGTTCATCGGGACCATCGTCAGTCTGGTCGTGCTGTTCATAGTGGTGGCAGGCCTGATCTCTATGCTCCTCCCGCAGCTTTTAGACAGCATCCAGAGCGTGATCGACACTCTTCCGGAGAATGTGAACAATCTGATCCTCTGGGGGCGGAAGGTGCTGGATGATAATCCGGATATCATGGACCAGGTGGTCTTTTACATGGATGAGCTGATCGAATGGGCAAAGAGCTTGGGAAAGAATGTGCTGGCGCCCAACATAGATAAGATCATCAGCGGTGTGTCAAACAGCATGTTCAACCTGGTGATCTGGCTGAAGAACACCCTGATCGGTGTGATCGTCATGATCTATCTGTTAAATATGAAGGACGAGCTCTCCACCATAGCGAAAAAATGCGTGTACGGCATCCTCCCGGTGGAATGGGCGAACGCGTTCATCAAAGAGGTGCGCTTTACCCACAAGGTGTTCGGCGGATTCATCTTGGGAAAGCTGTTGGATTCGCTGATCATCGGGATCATCTGTTTCTTTTCCATGAAGCTGATGAAGCTGCCCTATGTGCTGCTGATCAGTGTCATCATCGGTGTGACCAATATCATCCCCTTTTTCGGGCCGTTCATCGGAGCGGTGCCTTCCGCCCTGCTGATCTTGCTGGTGGATCCCCTTCAATGCATCTATTTTCTGGTCTTTATCCTGTTGCTGCAGCAGTTTGACGGCAATATCCTGGGGCCGAAGATCCTGGGTGAGTCCACAGGGGTATCCAGCTTCTGGGTATTGTTCTCTATCCTGCTCTTCGGCGGGCTATTTGGCTTTGTGGGGATGATCATCGGCGTGCCCACTTTTGCCGTGATCTACAGGCTCATATCCGACGGGGTGAGGACGGCGCTGCGGAAAAAGGCGCTGCCGGAGGAGACCTTCTGGTATGAGGGGCCGTGCTATGTGGATGAGGAGACATTAAAGATCCGGCGAAACGGCGAGGAGGTACAGACAGTAAGGCAGGAGATGGACATAGAAGGATCCTTGGCGATAGAGAGGAAAAAGGCGGCAGAGGAGTCTGGGCCGGGACCAAGGAAAAGCGGATCGGATGTCCCTGAGGAAAAGGAGAGGACATCAAAGAAGGCTCCGGCAAAGAAGAGGCAGACGGAGCCGGGAGAAGAGAAAGGGATGGATGGACAGAGAGGAACACGATAAAAGGACCAGATAAGGGGCCAGGGCCGTTTGGGCCTGGCCCTGGTCTTGTCTGTGTCCCTGATATGCGGTATACAAAGGCCGCAGTGGACAGGAGGGCTGCATATGAAAAAAAGAGTGTTCATGAGCTGGATCATCGGGGTCTTGGCGCTGCTCCTTGTATTGATCGCCGTGATCGTGCGCATGGAACCGGATAAGCCGGGGATCTCAAAAGCGCAGGCATCCAAGGCAGCGGCGCTTTTTGCTGTTTCCAGGGAAGAGTGCATCCGGTATGAGGAGGAGACGGGTAATTCCCATTTTCAGGAAAAAGAGCGGGGGAACTGGTATGTGCCATACATGGATCTTCTCTATGACCGAGGCGGATTGAAGGAAGAGGAGACGGAAGCTTCCGCGAAAGCTGCCCATCAGGAGATCACCTACCAGGAGGCTTATACATTGGCTTCGTTTTTAGGAAAGCGATATGCGGATCTGGTGAACTTAAATAACAGCAACCGGAAGGATATCTACCCGGCGGACCGATGGTGGGAGATCTACGAGAAGGCGGTCCAGGAGGCTTCCGGCGCCGGAAAGGACGGGCAGACGGAGGATCGGCCGTCTTCGTTCGGAGAGGGGATCCAACAGATGGATCTGATCCTTTATGGGACGCCTACCAATGTGGAGGGACCTGCTGACTGGAATTGTTATACCAGCGAAGGCGACTTCCGCGCGGAGGGGCTGGCTATGGACGGCTACATAGACAAGAAGATCCGGCTGTTCGTCCGGGACGGCGAGGTGGCGGGAGTGGGGCGGATCCTTTCGGAGGATGTGACCTATGAAAATGTGTGGGTGGACCGTGTGGGTGAAGATAACATCCTGGTCCATGCGGGGACGATCCAGCGGCAGTTTGAGGTCGCCAAAAAGGGGATCGATCCTAAGGAGCTCTTCCATACGATCGTGGACCTCCACTTAGAGAGCGGGAAGCTTGCCAAGGTGACGGTCAAAAAGGAACGGATCAAGGGAAAGGTCCTGTCCGTGGGAGAGGACTACATCGAGATCGAAGGCTACGGCAGGCTGGAGACGACTCCAGGCTTTCGTGTCTGTAAGGTCTTTGGAGAGTATGAGGAGCGGGAACGGTCCGACATCCTGGTAGGTTATGATCTGCAGGAGTTTGTGGCGGCAGACGGAAAGCTGTGCGCGGCCTTGATCGTGGAGCCGTTCAGTGCAGAGCGGATCTGTGTGCTGCTTTTGGATAACGGCTTTGACACGCCGTTCCATCAGCAGATCACGGTCACATTGGCCTGTGACGGGGTGCTCAGCTTTGGAGATAAGGGGAAAAAGCTCCAGCAGGTCCGATTGACCGCGGGATTTCCTTTTACGATCAAGCCGGGAGACACATGTCTGAAGGATGGCTGGGCGGTGATCGCCCCGGACGTGGAAAATGGGGGCATCCAGGTGGATACCTTGACCAGGAGTCAGGGAACGCCGGTCTACAGCGGTGTATTGGAGATCCATCAGCAGGAGGAAGGCCTGGTGATGGTCAACGATCTGCTCCTGGAGGATTACCTGAAACGGGTGGTGCCCAGTGAGATGCCGGCCAGCTATGAGATGGAGGCATTGAAGGCCCAGGCGGTCTGTGCCAGGACCTATGCCTACCGGCAGATCATGGGCAACAGCTACAGCCAATATGGCGCTCATGTGGATGACAGCACGAATTTCCAGGTCTACAATAATGTAGCCAGGGCAGAGTCCACCGATCAGGCGGTGGATGAGACCTGCGGCAAGATCTTAGTCTACCAGGATGAGCCGGCGGAGGTGTATTATTATTCCACCTCCTGCGGTCATGGCACGGACGGCAGCGTATGGGGAGGCGATGGAACTTCCACCCCTTATCTGAAGGCCACGGAGCTGCAGGACCGGAGGAGATGCTTAGATCTTCTCTCCAATGAGGCTTTTGCCGCCTTTATCCAGGACCCGGATATCCCGTCCTACGACGCCTCCTTTCCGATGTATCGGTGGGATGCCTTATATAAGGGGACTACCCTGGGAAACCAGCTGGGGATCGGGCAGATCGACCGGCTGGAGATCCTGGAGAGAGGGCCTGGAGGTGTGGCAAAAAAATTAGTGGCCACCGATGTGAACGGCGTGCAGAAGACCTACCAGGACCAGATGGAGATCCGCAGGGCGCTGGGGAGCGTGGATCTGGAGATCAACCGAAAGGACGGGAAAGAGATGCAGGGGATGAGTCTGCTGCCCAGTGCCTTTATCGCGATCCAGGAAACGGGGACCGCAAAAGATGGGAGCAAACTCTTTACGATCTGGGGCGGCGGCTACGGCCACGGGGCCGGCATGAGCCAGAACGGAGCCCAGGGGATGGCGAGAGAAGGGAAGACCTATCGGGAGATATTGGAATTCTTTTATGAGGGAACAAAGCTGAGAGACGGGAGCGTGGAGGAAGCCTCCTTGGATGCGGGGAAGCTTCCAGATACGCCTTGACAGGAGGGGCTATAGCTTTTTGAGCATCTTTTGCATGGGGATCCCGATCAGGACAGCCAGGATCGAGAGCAGGATGTCCTTGGGGATAAAGGCTACGATCGAATACGCAAATACAGCGGACACGGTCTTATCACCGGCCAGGGCGGCCCACTGGAGCCCGCCGATGGTCTCGACGATCGCCAGACCGAGGAGTGTGAGCATGATCGTCAGCAGGGTATCTAAGCGGGCGTTCCCGGTCCTTGGCCGGATGCCGCACAGAGCGACCATGAGCGGATAGGACCAGAGATAACCTCCCGTGACACCGGTCAGCACGCCGAGCCCTCCGCGGAGGTTGGAAAAGACAGGAAGGCCCGCGGCACCCAGCAGTATGTAGGTGAGCATGGCCAAAAGCCCCAGCCGCCAGCCCAGTACCACGCTCATCAATGTGACCCCGAATAACTGGATGGTGATCGGGACACCGGTGGGCATAGGGATGGAAAGCTGGGAGATGACCGCCATAACGCCGGCGAACATCCCGCCAAGGACCAACTCCTTTGTAGAAAAGATATGCCTGCGGGCAGCCGCGCCGCTTCCGGCAGGATCTGCCTGGATAGCGGTTGTTTTTGTTGTAGATCTTGTGTGTTCGGTATGCATGTGCGTTCTCCATTTTCTCTTTATCGTGCAGCGCAGGCTGCTATAACTAGGTATACCATGCGGGAGGAGAAATGTCAACTGAAATAGAAATGAAGTTAACAATATCGGCAGATGTTTTTTGGCCTGCTATTGGGTATGCGTTGAAAAAATGTAAAACAGATGTATATTTTTTCTGGGCGGGGTAATACTGTAAGTGTAAACAAAAGAGAAAAGAATAACTACTTATCCTCCCCTTTTTTATCCGGCTCATCTGCAAAGGCGCAGGTGGGCCGGATTTTTGTGAAGATCTCTATCATTCTCGTTCACTCCATATTCCTTGATATAGGCTTTCCCTTTTATCACAAAGATCCCTACATCACCATGCCTCATCTCAAGCCTCTGGGAGGCCGTCACATTATCCCCAGGACACTTTGATCACATGATCTACAAGCACGGAGACGATGTGGGGCTGAGCGGTATTTATCAATATGTGCAAGATCGTCTGGTTGCCTGCATAGCCAAGAGCCGTGAGGCTCTTTTTTCGCGGAAAGGAGGCGCACAGATGGTGAGACATGCCCATATGATAGTCTAGCCAGGATAGACCTGGCAGAAAGAGAGGAAAGAGATGAACATACCAGAAATGATGCAGTATCTGTCATATCTATTTATGGCCATCGGTGTGATGGCCTTTATCGTGTCGGTGATCACCCAGGTGATCAAATCTTGGCCGGGGCTGGGCAGTCTCCCGACCTCCGCAGTGGTCATCGTGCTGTCGCTGGTGCTCTGCCCGGCAGCATTTGTAGCTATGATGGCTTGGCAGGGACATCCGATCGAATGGTATATGGTATTTGCCTGTATGATAGCTGCTTTTGTGGTCGCGCTGGTCTCTATGGATGGCTGGGAGAGGCTGAAGGAGATCTGGGAGCGCACAGGATATAAAGATAAGGACAAGAGATAGTTGCGGCATCGCAACAGCGACAAGGCTGGCCCGGGAGAGATCCTGGGCGGCTTTTGCATGTCTTAAAGCAGCTTTTCGATATTGATGACCAGATCATCATAGATGCAGACGGGGATATCGTCCTGGAAAGCATACTGTTGTGTCTTTTCGTCATTCTCAAAGTCATATACAGTTATAGAACGGGTCATAGGGTTGACGATCCAGTATTCCCGAACTTTAGCTGTGCGATATTTAAACAGTTTGATCCCGTAGTCCATCTTTTGGGAGCTGGGAGAGACAACCTCGATCACCCAATCTGGTGCGCCATGACAGCCGCGGTCATCTAATTTGTTTTTATCACATATCACTGAGATATCAGGCTCCACATAGTTTCGATCATCTGCATTTAGAAATACGGCATAGGGAGAAAGATAGATCTTGCAGGCACCCTTCTTTTTGTCGATATGATCTGCGATCTTCCGGGACAGTGAAAAAATGATATCCTGATGTCTTGCGCTAGGCGGAGCCATGTCATAGATCTGACCGTCGATCAATTCGGCTCTCTGGCCATCAGGCAGGGAATAGATATAGTCGATCGTATAGGTTTGTTTTTGCGGTGATGGCATAGCACATCCTCCTTTCTTGCAGATATGATCATAGGTCCAGTCCGATGCGCCAAAGCAGCCCTTATCGGTGAGTTTGTCGCGGCCGCAGATGATGCTTATATCTGGCTCGACGATGGCCTCATTTTTTGGCCTGCATTCTATAGGCCTTGATATCCGTTACAAGTATATACCTTTTTAAGGCATAGCACAAGCCTCTGGCTTATCGTTATGTCCTTGAGATAGGGATGGAGGTTACTGTGGACAGTGACCTCTTTGCGTTCCCTGGTATCCTTTTGTCCAAATGTCTCTTGTCAGAGCGCTTGGGATGCAGTATGATTAAATAACAGATAAAATAAGCTTTGAGGAGGTTAGGCGGATATGGTATTTGTACCGGATGATAAGCTGAAGGGGAAGATGTCGAAAAACGGCAGTGTGCTGCAGTATATGTACAGCGTGTCAGGGGCCGGAAAGGGCCTGGCTGCGATGGGCGCGATGCTGGCAGTGATCGGGGTCATGCTGGCGGCGGCATTGTATGGGGTGTTAGGGGCGGACAGCGCGGTGAAGATCGCGGCAGCTATGATCGTCCCGGGTGTCCTTTTGATCGTTCTCGGGGTCGTGCTGCAGAAGAAAAGGGAAAAGGGCTGGCTGCAGGATCATGTAAAGACCAGCGGTCTCCCGGAGCAGGAGATCTTGCAGGCGGACCAGGAATTTAAGCAGCCAGGAACGGTGCTGTTTTCCTTTTTTAAAGGCAAGGACAGCAACAGCTTAAAAAAGATGGGGTTCATCACGAACACATATATCCGGTTTCCGGGGACATCGCCTTTTTTACGGCATGTAAATGATGTGGTAGCCTGCTTTTATACGAAGAAGTACCTGTGCCGGGACGGCGGATATGACCGGGCATTTGTGGCTTATTTTACAGATGGGGAGAACGGGGTCCTGATGGACAGCCCGCCCGAGAAGGCCAGTCTGGAGATCGTGAAGGCGATCGAGGCCCGTAACCCTATGGTCATCACATCCCATCATTTTACCTATGAGGGAAAGACCTATGATGCGGTCCGTGATGCAGATGAGGTGGTCGCTCTGCATAAAAGGCTGCGGGCAGAGATCTAGACGGTCCGCCGGACGTTTCTGTGCAATGCTGCGTCACTTGCCGGGCGCATGGAGGTTTAGAGAACGGAGGGTTTACGATGACAGAACTGCGGTGCCCTTCCTGCGGAGGGGCTTTGGAGCTGGATGCACAGCATCCGGATATCGAGACATGCCTGCAGTGCCAGGCAAAGTACAAGATCTGGTGGGAGCGTTCGGCAGAGACAGGGCAGGAGGAGGTGCGTTTTAAGCCTCTGCCAAAAAAGATCGCCTATGGACCGGTCTTGGAGGTGGAGAAAAAGAAGTCTGGCTGGGAGCCATGGGGCTGGAAGCGGGGCGTGGCTCTGGTCATCCTGTTCTTTGTGCTCATGGGGATCATGTATGGACCGAAGGTCTATCGGCGTTACCAGATGGATCACGGAGGCGGCGCAGATACAGCTGTGGTAGATATCTACTGATGTAGTCCTGCTGGAAAAGTAGATATAAAGTGTAGATATAAAAGCAGATATAAAATGTAGGTGTAGGTATAAAAAGTAGTCGTATATAGCGAGACTCATATGTGTGCATGCCGAATGATGGAGGGTGCTAAAGGAGCTTGCTAGCCATTTGCTTTTTAAAGAGCGCCGCCTGGCCATGGTCAGGCGGCGCCCTTTCTATGCTGGCAGGATCAGCGATATCGTTCCACCAATGTGCCGGACCGATAGGCGTCCAAAAGCTGCTCCAGATCCATGATCTTTTCCTTTAAGTCCTTTCCGATGTCGGTGTCCCCCACCAGCTTGCGGCGGTCCACCCGTTCCACCACGATGCTCTCGGAATGGATATCGCTCTCCTTCTGGATGGCAGATTCTGTGGATTCAAAGGGCTCATGGGCGGCTAGGATCAGGCCGTAGGAATTATAGATCAAGGTGTAGCCCGCGATCCCGGTCTCTCCCTGATAGGCCTTGGAGAAGCCGCCGTCGATGACCAGGGCTTTCCCTCCGCATTTTATGGGGCTCTCCCCGTTCTTGGTCTTTACGGGGACATGACCGTTGATGATGTGGCCGGTCTCTGTGGGCAGGCCGAACTCCGTTAAGATCTGGTCCAGGACCTCCTCCTGCTCCAGCATGAGGTAATAGGGATTTTTTTTCTCCCGCTTAAGCTCCTTGTCTTCCAGGAAATACCGCTCGAAGGTGGCCATCTTATCCTTCCCAAAGAGTGGGGAATCCTCGTGGAGCCAGATATACCACATCATATCCCGCCCACGCTGCCTTTCCTTTTCGTCCCTCGCCACAAAGCCCTTCCGCACATAGTTATCCAGCACATCATACAAGGCCTTTCCCTTGTAGCATTTTCCATAGAGCTTTACCTGGCGCAGCGAGCCGTCCTCGTTTAAGGGGACACAGCCGTGGTAGAGGAGGTTGCCGTTATAGACCTTATAAAGGCTGCCCTTGGCTAAGAGGAATTTCATGTGCTGCTGCAGCTTTTCACAGTTTAAGAAGGCCCGCTCCAGGCGGCGCACGATATCCTCCTCCTGCTCGGTGAAGGCGTAGGGGTCGGCTGGGTCCAGGGTGGGGAAGCTCTTATCCAGGAGCGGGTAGTCCTGTCCGTCGATCCGGATCGTCCCTTTTTCCAGATCCATTAGGTGGAGGAGGTTCCGTTTCTCCATCTTGAACTGGGGGTTCTCCTTGATCAGCTGGCCTTCCGCCTTGAACTGGATGATGGAGATCGCCTTATGCAGCTTGATGTTCATCTCCCGCTCATGGGGGGCGCCGATCCCGGCTCCCTTTAACTGGAAACAGGTACAGGGGTCTTCCCCGTAGACCGCCAGGGCAAAGGTGGCTAAGGGCAGCAGGTTGATCCCGTAGCCGTCCTCTAAGATATCCAGGTTCCCGTAGCGGGCGCAGATGCGGATCACATTGGCGATGCAGCAGATCTGTCCGGCGGCGGCGCCCATCCACAGCACGTCGTGGTTCCCCCACTGGATGTCGATGGAATGGTATTCCATCAGTTTATCCATGATGATATGGGGGCCGGGACCACGGTCATAGATATCGCCTACGATGTGCAGGTGGTCCACCACCAGGCGCTGGATCAGATGGCACAGGGCAGTGATGAACTCCTGGGCCCGCCCCACACGGATGATGGTCTGGATGATCGCGTTATAATAGGATCCTTTATCGATCCCCTCCTCCTTCTCGATCACCAGCTCCTCGATCACATAGGCAAACTCCGGAGGGAGGGCTTTGCGGACCTTGGAACGGGTATATTTGCTGGTGGCGCTCTTACAGACCTGGATCAGGCGATACAGGGTGATCTTGTACCAGTCCTCGTGATCTTTGTGGGCTTTCAGCACCTGCTCCATCTTTTCGCGGGGATAGTAGATCAGGGTGGCCAGGGAGCGCTTGTCTTCGTTGCTCAAGGTGTTGCGGAACACATCATTGACCTTTCGGCGCACGGCGCCGGAGCCGTTCTTCAGCACATGGGAAAATGCCTCGTACTCGCCGTGGATATCGGTGAGGAAATGCTCTGTGCCCTTAGGCAGGTTCAGGATGGCCTCCAGGTTGATCACCTCGGTGGAGGCGGCCGCGATCGTAGGGTATAAGTCGGACAGTCGTTCCAGATAGCGGATAGATAGATCTTTCAATGGTCCTCTCCTTTTCATATGCAGTGGTCGGTCGTGATGCTCGATCGGCAGAGCTTTTTGTATATCATGTATAGCCTTTCTGTCATTATAGCCGGTATCCGGGCAAAAAGCCAGAAATGATATTTCATTCACAAAAAAAGGTATCTCACGATATACGGGCATGAAAAAAATACCGCTGGGTCCTGTTACGGATCCCAGCGGTGTTTTGTCATATCCACATGGCCATTTGCCTTAAAGCGCACGCCTTCCTCTTCTAAAAGAGCCCGCTGCTCATGCCAGCCGAAAGCGGTGCGTCCGGCGTGGTCCACTACACGGTGGCAGGGATAGTCCCCATAGAGAGAGGAATGGCTCAGGACCCGGCCTACCAGGCGGGCGTTCTTTTCACGGCCGATCAATGCCGCGATCTGGCCGTAGCTGGCGACTTTTCCCTTGGGGATCTCTCCCACAACGGACAGGATCTCATAGATCAGCCGTTCGTCGAGCACTCGTCCCATCATCTTCTTACAGCAGGATGATGTTGTGCTCTCTGCACGTTTCCCGCATCTTTTTGGGCCACAGGCTGGCCTGGACCTCGCCGATATGGGCCCGGTCTAAGAGGAGCATGCAGAGCCTGGACTGGCCGATGCCGCCGCCGATGGTGCAGGGGAGCTGGCCCTTTAAGAGCATCTGATGATAGGGAAGGTCTTTCCGGTCCTCGCATCCGGCCTTCTTTAGCTGTTCCATCAAGGAGACTCCATCTACACGGATGCCCATGCTGGAGATCTCCAGAGCACAGCCTAAGGTATCGAACCAGAAGAGGATATCCCCGTTCAAGGCCCAGTCATCGTAGTCCGGCGCACGTCCATCGTGGGGCTTGCCGCTGGCTAGTTTGTCGCCGATCTGCATCAGGAAGACACAGCCGTGCTCCCTGGCGATCAGGTTCTCCCGCTCTTTGGCGGTCTTATCCGGGTACATATCCTCCAGCTCCTGGGTGGTGATGAAGAAGATGTCCTCAGGCAGATGCCCGACGGCGTGGGGATATTTATACCAGACCTCATGCTCCATGTGCTTGATGATCTTGAAGAGCCGCCGGACCACCTCTTTTAAGGTCTCCTCATTCCGCTGTTCTCTGGTGATGACCATCTCCCAGTCCCACTGGTCTACATAGCAGGAGTGGAGGTTATCCAGCTCCTCATCCCGGCGGATCGCGTTCATATTGGTGTAAAGGCCTTCGCCGGGCTTGAAGCCGTACTCTTTTAAGGCCATCCGTTTCCATTTTGCCAGGGAATGGACCACCTCGATGGTCTCTTTGGGGATAGCGGCCATGTCGAACTGGACGGGGCGCTCTACACCGTTTAAGTTATCATTTAAGCCGCTGCTCTGCTCCACGAAGAGAGGGGCGGAGATCCGCTCGAAGTTCATCTCACGTCCCAGCTCCTTCTGGAATGTGTCGCGGATGTATTTGATCGCGTCCTGGGTCTGGCGGACGGTGAGCCGTGGGTCATAATGCTCTGGTATGATCAGGTCCATGGGTCTTTCCTCCTTATTTTTAAGATGTTCTGTATTGTATCACTTAGCGGCCGGTCGCGCAACTGTTTTGTCCGCAGCCTTGTAAAGTGTGTCCAGATCATGCTATACTTTTTCCATAGCCGTCCACCTGAAAGGGAAGCGGCCTTTTTATGCGTATCCATGGGGCCCGTGTATCGCTGCAGATCGCTGCGGATATGGCGTGGGCGGGCGTGGACGGGGCCGAAGAGGAGAACAGGCTGCAGGAGAAAAAAGAAAGAGGGGGACTCTTATGAAAAAGACGATGACACAAGATGAGAGATACCAGATGATGATCGACACACCGATCCCCAGGCTGATCCCCAGGCTGGCGGTGCCCACGATCATCAGCATGCTGGTGACCGCAGTCTACAATATGGCGGATACCTTTTTTGTGAGCCAGATCGGGACCAGCGCGTCGGGGGCGGTAGGGATCATCGCGTCCCTGATGTTCATGATCCAGGCGATCGGCTTCACCTTTGGGATGGGCAGCGGGAATTATATCTCCAGGTCCCTGGGGGACCAGAAAGGAAATGAGGCCGGGAGAGCGGCGGCAACGGCATTTTTCAGCGTGTTCATCATCGGGATCTTGATGATGGTCTTCGGCTCCCTGTTCATGGAGCCGCTGGTCTATCTTTTGGGGGCTACGCCTACGATCGCGCCTTTTGCCATGGATTATATGCGCTACATCTTATATGCGGCGCCTTTTATGCTCTGTTCCTTTGTGATGAACAATATCCTGCGGGCTCAGGGGATCGCTCTCTATGCCATGTTCGGGATCGCTACGGGAGGGGTCTTGAACATGCTCTTGGACCCGCTCCTGATCTTCGGCTTCCATATGGGGATCGCCGGGGCGGCGGTGGCCACCATGATCAGCCAGATGATCAGCTTTGGGATCTTGCTCGGTCAATGTAACCTGCGCAGGGACAGCATCAAGATCCAGCTCTCCAAGTTCACGCCCACGCCCAGGATGTATGGGATCATCCTCCATGCAGGCCTGCCCTCGCTGTGCCGGCAGGGGATGATGAGCATCTCCTCGGTGGTCCTTAATCTGGCGGCGGGGCCTTATGGGGACGCGGCGATCGCGGCCATGTCGATCGTTTCCCGGTTCATGATGTTCATCAATTCCAGCCTGATCGGATTTGGGCAGGGCTTCCAGCCGGTGTGCGGCTTCAATTACGGCGCAAAGCGCTATGACCGGGTGCTCGAGTCCTTTTGGTTCTGCGTAAAGGTAGCCACAGTGGCCCTCACCGCTATGGGGGCGGTCAGCTTTGTCCTGGCGGTGCCGATCATCACGTTGTTCAGGAAAGAGGATCTGGATGTGATCCGGATCGGGAGCAAGGCCTTGCGCTTCCAGCTTGCCACCATGCCGATCCAGAGCTGGATCATCATGTGCAATATGCTGCCCCAGTCCATCGGCTACGGCTTTCGGGCCTCTCTGGTGGCCATGGGCCGCCAGGGCCTGTTCCTGATCCCGGCGCTTTTGATCTTGCCGCAGACCTTCGGGCTCGTGGGCGTGCAGATGGCCCAGGCGGTGGCGGATGTGTGCACCTTTTTGCTGGCAACGGCGATCGTGGCGGGGATATTGAAGGAGCTTAAGGGGAAGATGGAAAAGGGAGCGGGCGAAGTCGCTTAAAATACCTTAAGATCATAGATCGTACTGGGATATATTTATAGATACGGACGTATGCCAGCAGCAGTTTTTCTGTATACCCACACCCTTGCCAAGCGCGGCGGTCTGTGGTACGCTTAGCGGGAATGGCCGTTGCCTGGCTCTGACCGGACCTGATCGGTATGCCGGCAGGATGAGGCGGACAGGTGGCGTTTGCAGATCGGTCATGAAGATGCGAAAATGCTGCAAAATGCAAGTGAGGAGAAGAGAAAAAGTCATGTTCATCCCAGTTCTACTTTTTATCGTTGGTCTGCTCTGCCTGATCAAAGGCGGAGACTGGTTCGTGGACGGCTCCACAGGGATCGCCCGCAGGTTCCGCCTGCCGGAGCTTTTGATCGGAGCCACCGTGGTCTCTATCGGGACCACCCTGCCGGAGGTCATGGTCTCTACTGCTTCCGCGCTGACCGGCCACAGTGAGATCGCCTACGGCAATGCGATCGGCTCGGTCATCTGCAACACGGCCCTGATCGCCGCGGTCACGATCGCGGTGAAGCCGGGGCGGATCGACAGAAAGACGCTGCGCACGCCGGTGCTGTTCTTTTTTGCAGCCGCGCTGCTCTATGCCGGAGCGGCCAACCTGACCGGCTATTTCAGCCGTCCGGTGGGGATCTGCCTGCTGGCGCTCTTTGTGGTCTATATGGTCACCACCATACGACAGATGAAAAGCGCTCCGCCAGGCCAAAAGACGGCTATGGATATGGAGATGACGCAGGCGGCTGAGATGAGGGCCGCGGAAATGTCTGGAAAGGAGGGGGGACCGGAAGAAAAAGGAAGATCACAAGAAGCCTCCTTGATCCAAGATATCCTCCGCCTGCTGATCGGCGCGGTGCTGATCGCGGTCGGCGCGGATCTGCTGGTCGATAATGGGACCTTGATCGCCCAGGCCCTCGGCGTGCCGGGATCGGTGATCGCCCTGACCTTTGTGGCTTTGGGCACCTCTCTTCCGGAGCTGGTGACGGCGATCACCTCCCTGGCCAAGGGGCATGGAGCCCTTTCATTGGGAAATGTGATCGGAGCCGATCTGTTCAATCTGGTACTGGTCAGCGGCGTCTCTGTCACCCTCGCGCCGTTTAGCATCCCCCAGAACGCCATGCTTTTTGGACATAACGCTTCCCTGGTGCTGGATGTCCCTGTGATGTTCGCCGCCATGCTGCTGCTGACCGTGCCCGCTCTGCTCTATGGAAAGCTCTGCAGGGCCCAGGGCATCCTGCTGCTCCTGCTTTACGGCGCTTTTTGCGTGGTGCAGTTTACTTTGTGAGCCTTTACGCCCGGCAGCGGGCGCGCCGCCGCACATGAAGATCTGGCAGGCGCATTTGGCCTGCCTGGATATGCTGAAGATCTGTCTGTATTGGATGGTGATATGATAAAAAATTTTTTGTGACGCGCTGCGATGCGCGTTTTTTTGTGCGCACAAGATCGATCTGTTGTTTGCCGCGGACTTGGCCGAAGATCACTGAAAATTATAGAGTATGTCTGATCTGGCTGGGAGATAGATTGGGATATATGTAAAAATATACAGAAATATCGCGAAAAGTAGTTGACAAAGCCTGGGCGATCTGCTATAAATAGATTATTACAAAAAGTCATTAAAATAACAAAATGCAAAATAAAAGTTTTTATAAGCGTCAGAAGAAGATGCTAACTTTTGTTTTGACATGCTCCTTCGGAGTCCCATTTGCAAACAGAGCACAGTATGTGCGCTGGGTTTATAAAAACATAAGGAGGAAAAGGAATGAAAAAGATCACGAGAAGATGGTTTGGGAGCATGATGGCGGTATGTCTGGCGGCAGGTTCTCTTGCGGCATGCGGCGGGGCATCGGGCACTGGAGCCACCACAGCGGCGCCGGCGGAGACGCCTGCTGCCACAGAGGCGGCCGCGACGGCCCCGGGAGGAGATGAGGGCGGCAAGGAGGCGGCTGACGGCAAGGGAGGCTATAAGATCGGGTGGTCGACCATTTATCTGACGCCCTCATGGATGCAGGAGACCAGCGGACTGATGGATGCATGCATCGAGAAGTACAAAGCCAGCGGCGTGATCAGCGATTACACCATCGCCAATGCGGACGGGGACACCTCGGCGCAGATCTCCCAGATCGAGAATATGATCGCCGAAGGCTATGATGCCATCATCCTTGACGCCGGTTCTTCGGATGCGCTGAACCAGGTGGTGGAGAAAGCCACGAGCCAGGGGGTCATCGTTGTCAACTTTGATTCTCTGGTGACGACGGATAAGGTCACCTGCCGGATCGGGACCTCCGATGTGGAATATGGGAGACTGTGTGCCCAGTGGCTGGTCGATACCCTGGGAGGCAAGGGAGACATCGTCGTGTTCAGCGGACCGGCCGGCGTCGCGGTTTCGGACGGACGGGAACAGGGCGCTATGGAGGTTTTGGAGAAGGAAGCGGATATCAACATCATCACTACCCTTCACAGCGAGTATAATTCCGCGCCGGCCATGGAAGTCTTAAATCCGGTCCTGGATGCCAATGATGTGGATGGGATCTGCGCCCTGGGCGGTTCTCTGGCCTCTGCATCCCTGACGGCAGTCCTGGATAAGGGGCTGGATATGATCCCGATCTGCGGGGAGAACTATAATGGCTTCCTGCGCCAGTGGTCCGATCTGGTGGATGATGGCTTTGAGTCCTTTGCGGTATGCCAGCCCAACTGGCTGGGTGTCCTGGCCATCGAGCAGAGCATCCGCATCCTCAATGGAGAAGACTATGAGCAGGATGTGGTCGTCCCGATCCCGTCGATCGACAATAGCAACCTGTCGGAGTTCGTTCCCAACGACTATTCGGATGACTGGTATCCGATCGCGGATATCACTGACGACCAGATCCAAAAGTATCTGACGCCAGGGGCATAAAGGATCGATCCTGCTTGGAGCTGTAACTAAGAGCATGCGCCTGTTTGGTGGATCGAGCAGGCGCATCTTTGCATTGATCGCGGAAGGAGATGATCGGTCATTGAAGGATACATTTTTGCAAGTGAAAAATGTGGGGAAGTCATTTTTTGGGAACAGAGTCTTGTCCAATGTCAGTGTGGAGCTGGGACCTGGGGGATTTCTGGCGCTGATCGGGGAAAATGGCGCAGGTAAGAGCACCTTGATCAATCTGATCACAGGGGTATATGCTTATGACGAAGGGGAGATCTGGATCGACGGAAAGCTCTGCAAGACCATCACTCCGGCGGAGGCCCAGAAGCTGGGCATATATACCGTGCGTCAGGAGCTTTCCATCAATCCCGTCCTGACCGTATCCCAGAACGTCTTTCTCGGCCATGAGATCTTGCGATATGGGCTTGTGGATAAAAAGAAGATGGACCAGGTCACAAGAGAGCTTTTGGACCAGGTCCGTTTAAAGCATATCGATCCTCGGCAGGACGCAGGGACACTGACCATGGCCGAGAAGCAGATGCTGGAATTTTGTAAGGCGGTCTATCAGAGGCCGAAGCTGCTGGTGTTAGATGAGGCCACCTCGGCGCTGGACGACGATCAGGTGAGGATCATCTTTGATCAGCTGAGAGAGCTCCAGAAGGAAGGCCTGATGGTGATCTTCATCTCCCATCGGCTCCATGAGCTGTATGAGATCTGCAATATCATGACCGTGCTAAAGGACGGACAGCAGATCGTGACCGAGCCGATCCAGAGTCTGGATGAGGACCGGCTGATCTCCCTCATGACCGGAAGGGCCATTGAAGATCTGTTCCCGGCCAAAAGGGACAGCCGAAAGGTCCAGAGCGCTCCAGAGATCGTGAGGATCGAGAACGGATCCTTTGGAAAATGCAAAAACATCGATCTTACTATAAAAAAAGGAGAGATATTAGGGATCGGGGGGCTGCAGGGACAAGGGCAGCAGACCGTTCTTGAAGGTCTGTTCGGGATGAGGCGGCTAGACAAAGGCACCATGTTCTTTGAAGGAGAGCCGACCGTGCTTCGGGGGCCCTCGGACGCCATGGAGAAAGGCATCGCCTACCTTCCGGCAGAGCGGAAGACGGAGGGTCTGTTCGTATCCCATCCCATCGCCTTCAACTTGACCTTCGCCTGTCTGGGCAGTCTCTGCGATGCTTTTGGGACGATCATAAAGAAAAAAGAAAAAGAAGAGATCGGGCGGGCATTTGATTCCTTCTCCATCAAGGCCAGCGGTCCCGGCCAGATCGTCAGCGAGTTGTCAGGCGGCAATCAGCAGAAGGTGGTGCTGGCCAAGTGGCTGGCCAGGGATCCAAAGCTCCTGCTGCTCAATGAGCCTACCCGGGGGATCGATGTGGGGACGAAAAAGGAGATATATGAGCTGATGGCGAGCCTGGCAGAAAAGGGTGTGAGCATTGTCATGATCTCTTCGGATACCATGGAGCTGATCGGCATGTGCGATCGAGTGATCACCGTTTATGAGCATGAGATCAATCAGGAGCTTTTGAGCGACGATCTGACAGAAGGATCGTTGGTAAAGGCGTCTGTATTCAGGAGGGATAGAGATGGATGAACATACAAGAGCGATAGAGTCTTTAAAGGACAGGCTGCCCGGTCAGCATAAAAAGCTGCTTTCCGTATATATCACCTTTGCGGTCTTTTTGGTGGCAGAGCTCATCATGGATCCTCTGATCTTAAAGTCCTACTCCCGCATGTGGCCCTTGTCCCTCCAGTTTGCCCCCCTGATGCTCTGCGCCATGAGCCAGGGATGCATCATGCTGGTGGGAGGGATCAATCTGTCTTTGGGAGCTTCTCTGTCGCTGACGACGACCATCGCCGCGGTCACCATGTTTGAAGGGGCGGCAGGGACGGCAGGAGGGATCGTCGCGACCCTGGCATCCGGGATGGCCATCGGTCTTGTCATGGGAACGGTGGTCACCTTTGGACGGCTTCCGGACATCATCGTCACGCTGGCATTTTCCTACATATGGAACGGGGCGGCGCTGTTGGTCCTGAGCAAGCCGGGCGGCCATATCCCCGGAGCATATTCCCGGTTTTTGCAGAGCCAGGGGATCGTTCCCTTTGCCGTCATCATGATCCTGTTGCTGCTGGTGTTTTGGAAGATCGTCAAAAATACCCGGCTGGGGGTCGATATCTATGCGATCGGAGGGAACGCAAAGGCTTCTTTTGAGAGCGGGATCAATGTGCAGGCCACCAAGATCTTAACGTACATGATCTCCGGACTCTTTATGGCAGGAGCGGCTCTGGTCCTGGTGGGGCAGACCGGGTGCGGCGATCCCACCATCGGCGGTGCATACGGGACAAGATCGATCGCCGCGGCCATCCTGGGAGGCTTTAGCTTTTCCGGAGGGATCGGTCAGATGAAGGGAGCGGTACTGGGGGCTTTTATCTATATCGCGATCGAGAACATCTTATTTTTCAGCGGCTTGTCCTCATTTTACCAGTATATCATCCAGGGAGCCATACTGATCGCGGCCATTGGCCTCAAGGTCATCAGCTATCATAGAGGTGGAGGTGAAGGAGCATGAACAGGTGCAGAGAATGGTTAAAGGATACCACAAACCTGGCTTATCTTACGATGATCATCGTCTGGCTGATCACGGTCGTCACCATCAAAGGCTTTGCCCGTTTAGGCCATAATGTCTCCACGCTGCAGACGGCCGCGCTCATGGGGTTTGCGGTGCTGGGGCAGGCGGTCGTGGTGATCAGCGGAGGGATCGACATGTCCGTCAGCGAGATCATCACGCTGGGATCCGTGACCTGTGCGGCATGCATCAAGGCAGGTTTTTCTGCACCGGCGGCGATCGGGCTGACCCTTTTGGCCTGTATGCTGGTGGGTGCGTTCAATGCCACATCCATCGTGTTCCTGAAGGTCCCGCCCATCATACAGACGGTGGCGGCAGGCTGCATCATAGAAGGCACCCTGCTGGTCCTGACCAACGGGACCCCTCCGGCAGGCTGCGGGCCTGTTCTTTCCTGGATGTCAAAAGGAAAGCCGCTGGTGGTGACCAATGCCTTTTGGATCTGGATGCTGATGTACGCCATTTTATGGTGGATGATGAACCGCAGCAAGTTCGGACGGTATATCTACGCGATCGGCACGAACGTGGATACGGCTAAAAATTCCGGTGTCCATGTAAAAAAGATGAACTATATGATCTATATGCTCTCCGGCCTGTGCGCCGGCGTCTCCGGGATCTTGATGCTGGGGAACATCGGGAGCACATACCTGACGATCGGCGATCCATATCAGTTGTATTCCATCGCTTCCGTAGTCATCGGCGGGATCGCGATCACAGGGGGAAAGGGAAAATTCTCCGGTGTCATAGCCGGCACGATCTTGACGGTGCTGATCCGCGACATATTAAATGTGATGTCCATCTCAGAGGCGTTCCGGAATATCTTCCAGGGATTCTTGGTGCTGACCCTCCTTCTGGCTTATGGAAGAGAGCGGAAAGCCGGATGATAAAGACCGGAAGGAAAGGCGGTGCAGGATATGGAACAGGGGATGTTTATCCACTCCTGGGATATTGACAAAGATATAGACGAGCTGATCGAGCGTTTTAAGCAGTTAGGCTGTGACACGGTGGCGGTCAATGTCAAATACCACCATGCCGGCGTGGCGGATCTTCGGCAGTGGCATATGCACTACAGAAAAGGGGCGGGAACGGCCTTTACGGTGGATCCAAAAGATCACGGCGCGATATGTCCGGTCTCCCAGGATGCGTTAGAAGAAAAGTATGGGCAGCTGAGAGAAGCCTGCCGCCGGGAGCACATGTCCTTAAAGGCATGGGTGGTGAACGCCCATGATTCTACATTAGGAAGGCGGTATCCGCAGGCTGCGGTGGTGAACGCATGGGGAGACCACTATGAAAATGCTCTTTGCATCAATGACCAAGATGTCCGGGGATATGAACGGACGCTGATCGCCGCAGTGGAAAAGGTGACCGACCCGGATGCTTATGTGATGGAAGCGATGCAGTGGATGCCCTCCTTTCACGGGCATCATCATGAATTTACGCTGGCGAGGCTGACTCAGGCGATCCGGTATCTGCTCTCCCTGTGCTTCTGCGGGACCTGCAAAGAAAAGGCGGCGGCAGAGGGGATCGATGTGCCGGCCGTGGAGCACCAGGTGAGGAAGCTGTTAAAAAAGCTCTTGGAGCGGGATACCACCTATGGGACGAACGAGGAGACACAGCTCCTCCATATATGGTCCGAGTATCCCCAGCTCTATGCGTACCAGCGTTTTCGGATGGAGAGCGTGGCCTCGCTGGTAAAGGAGACGGCAGCGCAGGTCCACGCCCTTGGGAAAAGATATGAGTATATCCCCAGCTCTACGCCCTTTGCCATCAACGCCACCTATCATGAGGCAGTCCCGATCGGCGCGCTGGAGGGCGTCGTGGATACCTTCGTGCCTCTGGTCTACGATATGGAGAGCAGCTATGGAAAGGTGCTGGATAATATCCGGCTGTTTGATGAGACGACCCCGGTGGGGATGGCACTGAACCTGGGGCGCTCCAGATACCGGGACAAGGAGGATCTGATCGGGCGCATCCGGGAGGCGAAAGAGCTGGGGAGCCCGGAGGTCCTCTGCTATAACTACGGTATGGCCACAGAGGAGATGCTCCGATGGATGCGGGAGGCATATAGGGGCTGAAAGGAGGAGGCATGCAGATCGATGCGCGGATCTATGTAGTAGGCAGCGGCCGGGCCGGCTATGGGCTCACGGACCGCTATGACTGTGATATCTATCTGATCGATTGCGGCAAAAAGCTGGCGATGATCGACGCGGGGGCAGGGCTCGACACGAAACGGGTGGAGGAGCTCATCCATTTTCATGGTTTCTCCATGAAGGATATCCAGACCATCTTCATCACCCATGCCCATGGAGATCATGTGGGCGGGGCGAGAGCGCTCAAGGAGCGCACAGCGGCGGATATCCTGGCCCATCCGGACAGCGTGGCCTATCTGGAGAGCGGCGCACAGGATAAGATGTCTGTCGATATTGCCGCGGCGAGAGGGATGTACCCGGCCGGATTTACGGTGGGAGCCTGCGAGGCGTCGCCCATCAAGGACGGGGAGAACGTCCAGATCAAAGATGTGTCCTTTACGGCGATCCATACGCCGGGACACTGCAGCGGCCACAATTCCTATCTGGTGGCGACACCGGAAAAACGATATCTGTTTTCCGGGGATTCCATCTTTTTAGGAGGACGGATCTCTCTGCAGAATATCTGGGACTGCAGTCTGGCGGAGTATGCCAGGACGGCCCGGCGGCTGGACGAGCTGGAGTTTGACGCGCTGCTCCCCTCCCATTTTGGCATCGACCTTTCAGAAGGAAAGCGCCATATCCGCAGAGCGGTGGAGATCTTTGACCGGCTGGGTGTGCCGGATCAGGCACAGGGAGCACCTGACTGATCGGGGAAGAAGGAGTGGAGGGAAGATGACACAGGATAAAGAGAGAGAAAGGATCCGACTTTTGAGGGATCTTATCGCCATCCGGACAGAGAACCTTCCGGGAAACGAACGGATGGCAGCAGAGTACATAGCCGGATGGCTGGCCCGCTACAAGATCTCAGCCCGGCTCCAACCCATAGAGAAGGACCGGGCCAATGTGATCGCCTCCATAGGCCCCCGGGACGGGCGGATGGTGATCCTGAACGGCCATCTGGATGTGGTGCCTGCGGGAGAAGGCTGGGATACGGATCCCTGGCAGCTGACATTTGCAGGAGAACGCTGCTATGGACGGGGGGTAAGTGATATGAAGGCCGGGCTGGCGGCTATGCTGTCTGCTTTTATCCAGGTCGGCACAGAGGATACCTTGATCAACACCTGCCTGGTCCTGGCGTTTACCTGCGACGAAGAGGTCAACGGCACGGGGACAAGGAGCTTTTTGGAAAGCTGCAGACCGGCTCCGGACACAAGGGTCATCATAGGGGAACCCACCTCCATGGGTATCCAGACCGCCCATCGGGGCGTGATCCGGTTAAGGCTTAAGGCGATCGGCAGGCAGGCGCATTCGGCTGCGCCGGAAGATGGCTGCAATGCCATCTATGCGTTGAGCCGGCTGCTCCAGGGGGTGGAGACCTATCATCGGCAGAGACAGAGGATCTGTGTCCCGCCGCTCCCGCCGCCCACAGCCAGCTGTACGCTGATAAAAGGGGGGATCAAGGATAATGTGATCCCCCCTGCGGCAGAATGTACGATCGACTGCCGGACGGTGCCGGGAGACCGGCCGGAGAAGCTGATGAAAGAGCTGGGGGATATCCTGGACAAGACCGTGCTGCCGCCTGGCGCGTCCTATACGCTTTCCCCCATCTTAGAGATGCCGCCGGGTATGACGGATAAAGGCTGTGCGACCGTTGCTCTGGCTGTGCGCGCTTATAAAGACATCATGGGGGAAGCTCCGCTGGTGAGCGATTTCCCGGCCTGCAGCGACATGGCCCAGTTTACAGAGCGGGGCTTGGAGACGATCCTGTGGGGGCCGGGGGATATAAAAGAAGCACATAAGACAAATGAAAGTCTCAGGACAGAAGAGCTCCATAAGATGGCGGCACTCTATCGGCAGTTTATATTGCGCGCGGATCGTGGAGGGTGACCGTTGAGATGAGGACAGAGGGTTTATGGATACATTATGGATAAAAAACGGCCTGGTGTATGATGGCCTGGGAACACCGGGGGTATATAAAGACCTGTTTGTGGAGGGGGAAAAGATCAAAGCGATGGGTGCGTTGGCGGCGGGGCAGACGGCCGATCGGGTCATCGATGCACAGGGCTATATCGTGTGCCCTGGCTTTGTGGATATCCATCGTCATTGTGATATAAAGCCCTTGTACGACAAACGCTTTGGGGAATGTGAGCTGGCCCAGGGGATAACGACCGTCGTGGCAGGAAACTGCGGGATGAGCCCCACACCCTGCCCAAAGGGACAGCGGAGTGCAGAAGAGATGTACGATCTTTATGAGCCGGTCCTGGGTCCGGCTGCCCATGAGATGCCAAAGACCTATGAGGAGTATCAGAAGGCGTTAGATGGGGCAAGGCTCCCCATGAACATGGCGGCCATGATCGGCGCAGGCGCGGTCCGGATCGCGGTCAAGGGATTCTCGTCTGCTCCCTATACAAAAGAAGAGCGCGAGAAAGCCAGAGAGATCGTTTGGCAGGCCATAAAACTGGGAGCGCCTGGGGTCTCCCTCGGCATCATGTATCTGCCGGAATGCTATGGGACCGCCGATGAGTATGCCTATATCCTGGAGCCGGTAGGGAGATATGGCGGTGTGATCGCCGCCCATATCCGCGGGGAAGGCGATAAGATGGTGGAAAGTGTGGCGGAGGTCATCGCGATCGCCAAAAAGGCCGGCTGTGCGCTAGAGATCAGCCATTTTAAGAGCTGCGGCATAAAGAACTGGAGAAAGGATATCCATACAGCGATCGGGCTGATCGAGAAGGCGCGGGCAGAGGGACAGGATATCACCTGCGATCTCTATCCCTATGACGGGGGGAGCACGGCGCTCACCACCATGCTGCCGCCGGAGCTTGTGAAGGGAGACTTGACAGGCGCTCTGCAGGCCTTGGGGACGAAAGAAGGTGTGGAAGAGTTCCGCCGCAAGAGCCGCCGGGAATGGGAGGACTGGGATAATCTCGCTGTCCTGCTGGGATGGGACAGGATCTTGATCGGCGGGGTCGTGTCGGATAAGTTCCGGCCCATGGTCGGGATGAGCATAGAGGAGGCGGCAAGAAAGTTTTGCTATGAGGATGCAGAGGCCCTTGCAGCCGCGCTGATGCATGAAGAAAAGGGAAAGACATCGATCATCAATCTGAGCATGTGCCAGGAGGATATCGACACGGTGGCCCGGCTGCCTTATGCAAATATCATCTCCGATGCGATCTATGGGAAAACAGACAAGCCCCATCCCCGCATGTACGGGGCCTTCCCGAAGATCATCCGGGAATATGTGAGGGAAAGAAAGATCTATACCCTGGAGGAAGGGATAAGGCGGATGACCAGCCAGCCGGCAGCCCGGATGGGGATCGAAAAGAGAGGGTACCTGGCAGAGGGGAACTATGCGGATATCCTGCTGTTTGACCCAAAACGATTCCGCGACCACGCCACCTATGCAGATCCGGCCCGCCTGGCCACAGGCCTGGAGTACTGTATCGTCAATGGCCAGATCGCCGTCGCCCACGACAAAAGGGTCGCGAAAGCCTTTTACGGAAGGCACATCCGGGTAAAGCATGAAAAAAGGAATGGACAGTTACCTCAACGATAGCTGCCGAAAGGGGAACAAAAGTCCGCCGTTGGACAGGCGGACTAAGATCAGGTATGACAAATGCGCCCGCCAGACGTTCATAGGATAGTGGTACGCCCGTTGCCGGACGCATGGAGGTTTAAGGAGGAAAGAAAGATGGATGTATATAAGAGGATCGAAGAGCTGGGTTACACATTGCCGTCAGCAGCGCCAAAGGGAGGCATCTATAAGCCGGTAAAGCAGGTGGGGGATCTTTTGTATATCTCAGGACAGGGAGCCACGAGGAACGGTGAGCCGGCAGTCTGGGGAAAGCTGGGCAGCGACCGGACCATCGAGGAAGGGCAGGAGGCGGCAAGGATCTGTACGTTAAATGCATTAAGCGCGGTGCACAGCTATCTGGGGGATCTAAACAAGATCAAGAGCGTGGTAAAGATCCTTGCGTTTGTGGCCAGCGCCCCAGGCTTTGACCGCCAGCCAAAGGTGGTAGACGGCGCTTCCAAGCTCCTTATGGACATATTTGGGGAGGACCGGGGCGTGGGGGCCAGGTCGGCGATCGCGGCCAATGAGCTTCCCGGAAATATCTCTGTAGAGATCGAGTACATATTTGAGATCGGATGAAAAGGGGATGGGTATGGGAGACAAAAACAAGGAAGAAAAAAACAGGAGAGACAAAGACAGGGGAGACGGACGATATGAGATAAAGGATACCGATCGGATCGTCACACCGGCGCTGATCTATCATAAGGAGATCATCCTGGAGAACCTGGATAAGATGATCGCCATTGCCGGGGGTGCAGAACGGCTCTGGCCCCATGTCAAGTCACATAAGATGGAGCAGCTGGTCCGGCTGCAGATCGAGAAGGGGATCGTCAGGTTCAAATGTGCCACGATCGCGGAGGGAGAGATGGTGGCGGCGTGCAAAGCCAAGGAGGTGGTGATCGCCTATCCCCTGGTAGGGCCGAACATGGATCGTTTTCTGGATCTGGCCGCGGCCTATCCAGAGACCAGGTTCTGGGCGATCGGAGACGATCTTTCCTGTCTGGAGGGATTGAGCGGCAAGGCCTGCGCGCGGGATAAGAAGGTCCATACATTGATCGATGTGAACATGGGGACAAACCGTACCGGGATCCGGCCCGACCGCTTATATGACCTGTACAAAAAATGCTGCACGCTGCCAGGGCTTTTGCTCAATGGGCTCCACTGCTATGACGGGAACCATGGGATCGAGGACTATGAAAAGAGGAAAGAGGCGGTCGAGCGGGCCGATCGGGAGGTCTTTGCCATCGTGGACAGACTGCGGGCAGAGGGGATAGCCTGTGACCTGCAGATCATGGGAGGGACCCCTTCCTTCCCCTGTCATGCCCACTTCCCGGACGTCTATATGTCGCCGGGGACATGCTTGGTATCAGATCACGGCTATTTCACCCGTTTTAAGGATGAGGATTTTATACCGGCGGGTATCCTGATGACACGGGTGGTCAGCCATCCGGAGGAAGGGTATTTTACCATCGATCTGGGCTATAAGGGGATCGCGGCAGATCCGCCCGGGGAGAGAGGGCGGCTGATCGGGGGCTCCCATGCCTTCTCTGTGGGACAGAACGAGGAACACTGGATCTGGAAGATGGAGGTGGGGACCACATACAGGACCGTCCCGATCTCTGGTCTCTGCTGTTCATACCCCTCCTCCAT
>CAJUSS010000005.1:2341-53690 GCA_910588895.1 uncultured Lachnospiraceae bacterium | reverse complement strand
CAATAGTTTTAGCAGTGTTACTCTATAACAATAATCAGACATATCACGAAAATCCTCTTTGCCTGGATGGCGCTCTTAGGGGCCAGCCTGGTCACGGAGGAAAGAGGGCATATGAACATCCCGACCCTTGTGGAGCGCCTCCCAAAGAAAGGGCAGAAATGGTCTGCCGTCTTTTCGGAAGGGGTCGCCTTTCTCTTTTCGGCTGTGATCCTTTTCTATGGCGGCGTACAGATCGTGGATCTTGCCATGGGACAGATGACCTCCTCTCTGGGGGTGGCCATAGGCGTGTTTTATGTGGTGCTCCCGGCCTGCGGGATCTTAAATATGCTCTTTACCGCCATGAACATCTATGGGATCCTTACAGGAAAGGGGAAATGAAGCTATGGCGATGCAATCTTTAACGATCATCCTGCTGGTCCTGGCCATCCTGCTGGCGGCAGGCATCCCGATCTCCTATGCGATCGGTATCTCCGCCCTGGCAGCGATCCTTAAGACCGTGCCATTAGATGTGTCGGTGCTGACCGCTGCCCAGAGGACCTTTGTGGGGATGAGCAAGTTCAGTCTGACGGCTATCCCCTTCTTTGTGCTGGCCGGGAACCTGATGAACCAGGGCGGCATCGCAAAGCGTCTGGTGGACTTCGTGATGGCGCTCTTGGGAAAGCTCCCCGGCGCGCTCCTGGTGACCAATGTGGGTGCCAATGCCTTATTTGGCGCGATCTCCGGCTCTGCCTCGGCGGCTGCGGCCGCTGTGGGCAGCATGGTGCAGGAGGGGGAGGAGCAGCAGGGCTACGATAGGGCGGTCTGTGCGGCCACCAACGGGGCCTCTGCGCCTTCGGGGCTTTTGATCCCGCCCTCCAATACCTTGATCACCTATTCCCTGGTGTCCGGCGGCACCTCTGTGGCGGCGCTGTTCTTGGCGGGCTATCTGCCGGGGATCTTGTGGGCGCTGTGCTGCGTCCTGGTGGCGGTGCTCATCGCAGGGAAGAAAGGGTATAAGGGGACGCCCGGGGCCTTTGACTGGAAGATCCTTGGGGCGGCCACCCTCCGCGCGATCCCGTCTCTGTCCCTGATCGTGGTGGTGATCGGGGGGATCGTGGCCGGTATCTTTACCGCCACGGAAGGGTCAGCCATAGCCGTGGCCTATGCCCTGTTTTTAGGGATCTGCTACCGGAATATCACGGTAAAAGGGTTTTGGAAGATCCTGGTGGACAGTGCAAAGATGAGCGGGATGATCGTGTTCCTGATCGGGGTATCGAATATCTTAGGCTGGGTCATGGCGTTCACCCAGATCCCCCAGGCGATCTCCCAGACTCTCTTAAGCCTGACAGACAGCAAGGTCCTCCTGCTGCTGCTCATGAACCTGATCCTGTTGGTGGCAGGCACCTTTATGGATGTGACCCCTGCGATCTTGATCTTCAGCCCCTTGTTCCTTCCGGTAGTCCAGGCCTTCGGGATGCACCCGGTCCAGTTCGGGCTGATCTTAGTCTATAACCTGTGCATCGGCAACATCACGCCTCCCGTAGGGAATACCTTGTTCGTAGCCATAAAGGTGGGGCGGACCTCCCTTTCGGATGTCATGCCCTATATGCTGTTTTACTATGCGGCGATCCTGTTGGGGCTCATGCTGGTCACCTATGTGCCGGCGGTCAGCTTGCTGCTACCCCGTTTGGCGGGGATGATCGGATAAAGGAACGGCCCTGCCAGATGGCAGGGCCGCTCACAGTATCTTATCTTGAACGGATGAAGATCATTAGTTGATAAACCCGGCTGCCCAGTTGACGATATGTGTACCGTCGGCGGCCTGTGGGTTATTCTTCAGTGTGTAGATCCAGGACCAGTGGTTGCTGTAGGTCACCTCTTCCATGGTGCCGTCCCAGTCATAGTCCTCGGCAAAACGGAGCTTGCCGTCTACAGTAGTGTCATACAGGGATAATTTATACTTATTATCCCCGGTCTCATAAGTGGTCATCGGGGAATCCTGCGGGAAGTGCTGTGCGATCCGTCTGTCGCTGACCTCCATGCCCTTGGTCAGGATGTTGAACATCCGTCTGGAGCACTTATCGGTGGCTACGGACCCGTCGGTCAGACCCTGTACCAGCCAGACTGCGGTATCGGAATTTTTGATGGATGCCAGCTCCTCATCTGTCGGTGTCTGGCCGCCGCGGGCTGTAGCTACATCCAGCGCCGGGCAGTTGATCATAGCTGCCGCGAACATGTTGGGATGAGCGATCAGCATCCTGGTGGTCATATAGCCGCCTGCGGAACAACCGGAGACGACCACCTTCTTTGGATCGATGCCGTACTGACGGATCACGGCGTTGATCTCATTGGCCGCCATATCTAAAAGGCCGTCCTGCTGTGCGTAGTACCAGGTATCCGGAGCCTGGAAAGCCATCACATGAGCGCCTCCTAAGATGCTCTGGAATTCTTCAGAAGCCCATGCGACCGTACCTCGGTTGGCCAGCATCTGCGCTACATTGTTCTGGGAACCTAAAAGGTCGCCCTCGCCGTTGCCGTGGAACCAGACCACCAGCTTATCCACGCCCTGTCCGGCGTTATAGAACTGGTAGTTGATGCCGCCGTTCACTTTTACGGACTGGAACTTCGCGGTCTCCTCATCGAACACCACATTGTTGCATACATAATTTGCCATGTACTGATCGTTGATCACCGTGCCGTCGGCGGCCATCAGGGTCACCGGCTTGTTCTGGGTGATCGTGTAGGTGAGGGTGGCCGGATAATTCCTTGCGCCGGAGGTGTAGGCTAAGGTAGCGCCCTCTGAACGGTCGAAGAGCAGGACGGCGAGCTGCCCGTCTGCACTGGCGCTGGCGATCTTACGGTCGATGTCATAATCGCCATAGCTTTCTAAGTCCTTACCTGCGCGGAAGGCTTCCGTGGATGCGTTGGCGTGGACGGTGAAGGTGTCCTTATCCACATTGCTGACTATGCGGCCGGCACCGAAGTCGATGGTCAGACCTTTGACCACCTGTCCGGCATCGGTCACCTCGCCGTAGAGCTGGCAGGGATAGGTGTCTGTGGGGACCTGGGCCGTATCAGGAGCTGCGTAGGCGGTAGTGGCGAAGCCTGTCAGAAGCGCTGCTGTCAAGCCACAGACCAGTAGTTTGGATAATGCTTTCATTCTCATGGGTCAGTTCCTCCTAAAGTATATTTTCTGTGCTGCGGCCTTGGTCATCGGCTGTTGTGAGATCTGCACAAATAAATTTACAGAGATCCTCTTTGCTATACACAGATAATGCCGTATCGCAAGGCAGGAACACAAGTACCATAAGTAGATTTTACTGTTTTTTTCCAGGTTTGTCAATCGGGTTCTTGCTAAACCTCCATGTGCCCGTCGGCGCTGAGCCTTTACAGTAAGTGTCACAGCAACCGTCCCATCTCTCGTATAGCCTCCTGTATAAGGGGCTGGTGAGTGTTCTTCCGACAGGCGGCTACGACGTAGAAATAACAGGGAAGCTCAAAGGAAGAGAGCTCTAAGTCCGGGTCGGTCATGCGGCTCCTGGGGAGGATGGAGGTACATTCGCCTAATAGGGCCAGGCGGGAGGCGGTCTCCAGGTCATTGGTCTCTACATACAGATGGGGCTTTAGCCGGTCATCGGTCAATGCGTGGTCACAGATGCTCCGCAGATGGGTCCCTTCCTCCGGCAGGGTAAAGGGGAGGGTCTTAGGTGCGCTATTTGGGAGATGAGTGAGCACCAGCTCATCCTCCTGGAGCTTTGTGTAGGAAAACAGCTCATGGGTAGGGTGGAGAGTGGGAAAAAAGGCCAGATCTGTCTCACCGGTCTCCAAAGCCAGCCTGGCCTGGCCGGCCCGCAGATTTAAGATCTTTATATCGGCCTGGGGCAAGGCGTGACGGAGCGCCGGCAGGGCATGGATATAGAACAAAGGCTTTAAATAGGAGGCGATCGAGATGCGGAAGGTGCGGATCCGGTTGGAGGAAAGATTCTGCAAGGCCTCACGGGCATCCTTTTCCAGCTTTAAAACAGCTCTTGCTCCATTTACATAGATCTTACCGGCGGCGGTGAGCAGCATCTCCCGTTTTTTCTGCACAAAAAGCGGCGGGAGCCCATCTTTTTTTAATTTTGCCAGCTGCTGGCTCAAGGCAGATTGGGTGATAAAGGACCTTTCTGCTGCGCGGGAAAGGTTCTTTTCTTCCGCGATCGCCAAGATATATCCTAACTGTCGGGTATCCATAGGGCAGTGTCTCCTTTTTATCCTTTTTCAAATTCCCGCAGGATCTTCTTTGCGGTTTCATTTAGATAAGTGCTTCCATTCTGGCTGCTCTTAGCCTGGAGCCGGGTGATCAGATAGATAAAATAGCGCTGAGCCTTAGTGAGCACATGATCTTTGGAAAAGAAGACGCCGACCAGGCTGCGCAGAGGAGGGGTAATGGAAAAGTAGACCCGTTCCTGACCGGGGAGGCAGAAGCTGGCGGGCAGAAAGCCGACCCCGATCCCGGCGCGGAGCATCCCGTTGATCAGCAGTGCATTGTTGCTCTCATAGACTACGGTGGGTGTGATATCGTTGCGCGCAAGGAAGCTCTTCGTGATCCGGCTGTTGGTGGTCTGGTCGCCCCACATCGCGCCCATATAGCCCTCTACCAGGTCGATCTTTATAACTGGGAATTTATGGTAAAATTCCGGGAAGATCTCGCTGAACACCTGGCTACCCCGGTAAGGGGTGACCCCGACAGTAAAGACTTCCCGATAGCGGTCTTCTAAGCTGGCGATGGCGTGATAGGTCTGGGAGATGACCTCCAGGATACGTCGGCAGGTGTCCAGATAGATCAGCCCGGCCTCTGTGGGGATCAGGACTCTGCCGCTGCGCTCAAAAAGGGCGTGTCCCATCTGGCGTTCCGTACCGGAAAGAAAATTGGACAAAGTGGGCTGGGAGATACCTAGTGCCTGTGCGGTCTTGGATAAGCTCCCGTTTTCAGAGATCGCCAGCAGATATTCATATGGACGAGTGTTCATCGAAGCTCCTTTCCTATTAGTAAAAAGAAAAATGATATATAGTTTTTACTAATGTTTTTGATAGCTTTTTCGCGATTGCTTGCAGTAAGGTCAACGGATATAATAGGGTCAACAGAGAAAGATCAGGTGATATCGCCTATATCTGTTCATGATAGGGCTTTCTTTATCGGTATACTTGCTGATCTTTTGAATTGCAAGTATGAAAAGAACTTATGCGTACTATTAGAAAAAAATATATAAAAGAGAAGGAGAACGAGTAAGATGAGAAAAAGCAGATGGATCAAAGGATTGTCCGCAGGATTTTTGATGATGAGCCTTCTGGCAGGCTGCGCCGGTGCAAATTCGGCGCCGGCTCCATCGGCAACAGAGGCCGCGACAGCTACAACGGCTGGAGGGGGCGGTGAGACGGAGGAAGCAGCTCCAGCTGCGGATGGGTCCTGGCCGGGCTCTTCGGTGCAGCTTTTAGTCCCTTCTAAGGCGGGAGGGATCACCGATATCTATACCCGTTATGTACAGGGATCGCTCCAGAAGTCTACCGGCGGGAATTTTGCCACCAGCGATTATGATACGGAAGCAGAAGGCTACGAGAACCTGCGCTCGGCTAACGCAGATGGTACGACCTTTTTGTTCCAGCACAGTACGCTGATCTGCAAATATCTGACTGGTGCGGTAGAGTATGATCCCAGCACGGAATCCCGTGTAGTAGGTGAAGTGGCGGACATGGGCTCCCAGGCGATCATCTGCAGTCCGGATACGCCATATGACACCTGGGATGAGTCTATCGCCTATGCAAAGGAGCATCCAGGTGATGTGACCACGGTGATCGCTACCAATGGGACCACCCACTCCATCTTTGGCCAGGTCCAGAAAAACTGTGGTGTGGAGCTGAACATGGTGGAGTGCTCCTCCGAGGCAGATAAGCTGACCTAATGTAGCCGGCGGGATCATCGATGTAGCGAACTGCTCCTTGGGCAGTGCCAAAGAATATGAGGACGCCGGTAAGCTGAAGGTCTTAGGTGTCCTGGGCTCAGGAAAGCCAGAAGAGAATTATCCGGACTGGGAGCCGATCCAGGATGTGATCTGGTCCTCCCATCTGTACTGCTTTGCACCGGCAGGCAAGCTGTTCTAAGGGGGGAAGGTCATGTTTTTTACAGAACTTTTAGGGTTGTTCAACCCGCTTTCGATCCTGGTCATCTTTTTATGCACTATAGTGGGGATCATCTTTGGCGCGATCCCCGGCTTATCCGGTGGACTGGGCGTATCATTGCTGCTCCCGCTGACCTTTGGGATGGATGATGCCCTTTCTTTCACCATGCTGATCGCGGTGTGGGTGGGCGGTATCTCCGGCGGCTTCATCCCGGCCACGCTGATCGGGATCTTGGGGGCGGCGGTCTTTCCAATATGGTAGCATATGCCCAGGCAAAGTCCGGTAGCAAGCACCCGGAGACTTTCGGACAAGGCGAGCCGGGAGGGATCTGGGCATCGGAGACCTCCAACAACGCATCGGTAGGCGGCGCGCTGATCTCCTCTAACCTACAGCTGGCCCATCTCTGCCGTGTTCCTGCTGATAGCGGTGATCTGTGTGGCGGCTCCCTATGTCAAGCCGCTGTTTGGGAAAAAGAAGACGGCATGATATACAAGGAGGAAAGAGATGTTAACAGAAAAACAAAAAGCCCAGATGATCCAAGAGCTGCGGGGGAACAGTGTGGTAAAAGAAAATATAACGCTAGGATATCTTAAGGATCTAGATCTTGCCGAAAGGGAAGTCATCACTTTAGAGAGCGCGGGCGGGCCGGTGACCTGTTATATCTTTACCGCAAAGGGGAGGACCGAGCATTGCCGGGTCCATATCAATGTACATGGAGGAGGTTTTGTCCGGCCGCACATGCAGCGGGACGAGATCTACTCAGCCAAGGTGGCGCATGCCATCCAAGGGATCGTGGTGGATGTGGATCATGCGCTGGCGCCCGAATACCCTTATCCCACCGCCATTGACCAGTGTTACGATGTGTGCAGATGGGTATTTTCCAAGCTGGAGGAATGGGATGGGGATGTAAAGCGGGTCTCTATGGGCGGACACAGTGCAGGGGCGAACCTTACGGCTGCGGTGGCATTAAAGGCGAACCAGACCGGGGATTTTGCCCTGTGTCTGCAGGTCCTGGATTACGGAGCATTGGATATGGCAACGGATCCGGCAGATAAGCCGGAGGCAGCTACCAATATGATCCCGATGGAGCGGGGGCGCATGTTCAACCTGGCTTACACCAACGGAGACCTTACAGTGTTAAACGACCCCTATTGCAGTCCGCTTTTGGCATCCGATGCGATGTTAACGGGTCTGCCGGAGGCGCTTGTGATCAGCGCTGGGCTGGATGATTTCCGCTTTGAGGATGAACAGTATGCCATCCGCATGGCAGCCATGGGTGTGAAGGTCACCGTAAAACGGTTTTTAGAGTCTAAGCATGGATTTATCATCCACTGTACGGAAGAGTGGGAGGAAGGCCAGGAGCTGGTGATCGAGACGATCAAACAGGCCCGGCTGCGGTAAGTGCGGACAGACGGGGGTCCGGTGAGGAGTGTATCCTATACAGAAAAGAGGCGAAGGATGAAGGTACAGCTAGATGCTGAGCTGGTCATGGAGATCCGGGCAGAGTGTCCGGAGGAGGACCGGCTGGTGGTGGGTGGAAATGACTGAGGATTTTTAAAGGTGATCCAGATCAAGGGCGGTCATTTTAAGGGAGAAAAGCTACGGGGACGGGTCGTGGCCGGAGGAGCGGACTGGAACTTGGGTGTGGGCGGCGACAGCGAGGCCACCATCCAGTCCCGGACCGTCTTTGCGAAATATCTGCTGCAGACCGATGACGGCGTGTATATCGCGATCGAAAACCTAGGGCATAAGTATGTGGATAATGCGAAAAAATCCAGACCACGCCATCCTTTCATGCACCCCGGGGGAGGTATGATTGGCTGAACTACGGGGTCTATGTAGGGAGCTTATCCGGCAGCACGGTAGACGGGGTCCGGGGAGTGGATATCAAGATCTATAAGATGCTGTGAGAGCAGGAAGTGGAAAGATCATAGCAGAAAATGGAGGAGAGGGAAAAGAGATGAAAAAAACGATCGATCCGGGTAACACCCGCAAGAGCATCAACTTTCTCGATAACATCGTATATTCCAGGCAAAAGGACCTGGAGGGAAATGAGCTGGAGCTGAAGATGTCCATCATGCTGCAGAACGGCAACAGCGAGATGCGCCTTGCGGCAGGCCGGGATGATGAGGGGGAGGATAAAAGCCCTAAGCCGGCCATCCTCTGGATCCCCGGCGGCGGTTATCGAGGCTGTGATAAGAACCTGATGGTGGCGGAAATGGCCTTTTTAGCAGATGCAGACTATGTGGTGGCATCTATGTATTATCGGAGCAGCGCACAGGGGCATTTCCCAGATCAGATCGTGGATGTAAAGACGGCCTGCGCTTTTTGCGGGCCCATGGGGCAGAGTATGAGATCGATCCAGATCATATCGGGGTGATCGGGCGTTCAGCAGGAGGTCATCTTTCTGCCTTAGCAGCTATGAACACGGACTGTTATGAAAGCGAAGAGTGGGCGGACCGGTAGAGACCATGCTCCAACGGGCGAGGCAGGCCAGTCCGCCGTATCTGATCTTTGAGAGCAAAGATATGTGTCCTATGCTGATCCTCCATGGGGATCACGACGCCCTAGTCCCCCGGGAGATCAGGGCGCGGTTTTATGACAGGATCGTGGAGGCGGGGCTGGAGGATAAGGCGGACTTTTACACGCTGAAAAACGCAGGACATGGGACGAAGGAATTTTTTCAGCCGGAGACAAAGGCGCTGATCCGGACATTTTTTGACAGGAACCTGATCGTGGATGCCCGATAGATCTGCTGCCTGACCGCACAGATCTATCGGGCAGGGCGGAAGAGGAAGAAGTGGAGGAGGCGCAAAACGCAAAGAAGCAGTAAAACAACAGGCGGCGGCATTATGAAAAGTAAAATTCTGCTGTCTGTACTGTATCAAGCTGTTCAGCAACTTCATTTGGATAATACTTTTCCCCACATTGTCCACATTCTTCAAAAGGTACATTTTTAATGATGATGATACAGTTCTTATGATTTACTACATGGGTTGTGAAAGATGGGATCCTTTTTAGTTTATAAGCAAGTGGCTGTTGTAAAAAGATATAGGGAAAAGATCGACCTGTCAAACAGAAAAAGGGAACAGACCATTTCTGATCCATTCCCTTCGTCTTCAAGATCCAGCGTATCTTTTAGTTAAAATACCTCTTCAGCAAGCCCTGGAAAGCACGGCCGTGGCGAGCCTCGTCCTTTGCCATCTCATGGACGGTGTCATGGATCGCATCCAGGTTAGCCTTTTTTGCGCGGCCGGCCAGATCCAGCTTGCCGGCGGTAGCGCCATTCTCAGCGGCGACACGCAGTTCCAGGTTCTTCTTGGTGCTGGTGGTGACCACTTCGCCTAACAGCTCAGCAAACTTAGCTGCATGCTCAGCTTCCTCAAAAGCGGCCAGTCTGTAGTACTCGCCTACCTCCGGATAGCCCTCGCGGAATGCCTGACGGGACATAGCCAGATACATACCGACCTCGGAGCACTCGCCCTCGAAGTTTGCTCTTAAGTCAGCGATGATATCCTCGGAAACGCCCTCACCCTTGCCGACACCGATCACATGCTCGCAAGCCCAGGTCAGCTCTGCGCTCTCGTCCACCAACTCAAACTTGGACGCGGGAGCATTGCAGACCGGACATTTCTCCGGTGCGTTCTCGCTCTCGATGATCTCGCCACATACTAAACATCTCCACTTTTTCATAGTTTGTTCTCCTTTTCTTAGAAAATAGATCTGTCATCTGATAATAGGAATGATAACTGATATCACTCTAACATGTCTACACCCTTCTGTCAAGCCCTTTTAAAAGATTTCTATAAGGATATCGTTTCATTTTTTGGCTGCAGGATCCGATCTGGGGCTGTCATTTGTGCAGGCGCTGCAGACACCGTAAAAGATGGTGGAATGACCCTCTACCATTCCGTCATAGTAGCGCTGGGCCAGATGATCGATCTCGGTCAAAAGGCCCATGGGAAGATCGCTGACCTGATGGCAGCAGCGGCATACGAAGTGGTAATGGGGCGCTGTCCTGGCGTCAAAATGGTCGGCACCGTCCCCGAAGCTCAATTTCTGGATCTCTCCGGATCCGACTAAGAGATTTAAGTTCCGATATACCGTACCCAGGCTGATGTTCGGGAATTCCTCGCGGATACAGGTGTAGAGAGCATCTGCGGTAGGATGGTCGCATCGCATGGAAAGGCAGTGCTTGATGGCCTCGCGTTGGCGGCTGTATTTCCGTATCTTCATGTGACCTCCTTTCCGATAAAAGATAATGATCATCGTTTTTAGTATAGTCAAAAAAAACGCAGATGTCAATATGGTTTGGGCTTTCGTTTTTATGCAGATCATGGTATGATTAAAAAAGTGTGTCGATCATCAGATCACTATATCAATAAGAAGGGAAGTGTTTTATCCATGGACGGAGAAAAGACCATAGTAGAGAGCAAGGAAGAAGTAAGGACAGAGGAGAGCGCGGCAAAGGTGCAGAGCGCGGAGATAGCTGCAGCAGAAGGAGCCCCGGCAGAGGCACCAGCGGCGCAGGCGGCTGCACAGGAGCAGGAAGCGCCAAAGCCAGTGGAGTCTATGGCAGATTACGAGGCGGAGATCGAAGCTTCGTTCAAGCGTGTGCGGGAAGGGGATATCCTGACCGGCACGGTGATCGGAGTGGACGAGGAAAAGGTGACTTTGGATCTAAAGTATTACGCAGAAGGGATCATCAAGAAGGAAGACTTATCCAATGATCCGGACTTCCAGTTAAAGGAGGAGATCCAGCCAGGGGATGAGATCACCGCGACCGTGGTGAAGACGGACGACGGGGACGGGAACATCCTCCTGTCTAAGAAAGAGGCCAACGATCTTTTAGCCTGGGATAAGCTGAAAAAGATGATGGAGGAGCGGACCATCGTAAAGGTGAAGATCGCTGAGATCGTAAAGAGCGGCGCCGTGGCTTATCTGGAAGGTATCCGTGGCTTCATCCCGGCATCTAAGCTGGCGGCAGAGTATGTAGAGGACTTAAACGAGTGGAACGGAAAGACCCTGGAGGTCACCGTGATCACCGCGGAGGAAGAGAACAAGCGTCTGGTGCTCTCCGGCAGAGAGGTGGCCAGAGAGAAGCTGGCAGAGGAAAAGAAGAAAAAAGTAGCTAAGTGCCAGGTAGGAGCAGTGGTGGAAGGGACTGTGGAGACCCTGAAGGACTACGGCGCTTTTGTGCTGTTGGATAACGGCCTGACCGGACTTCTGCATATCTCCCAGATCAGCACCCAGCGGATCAAGCACCCCGGCGTGGTGCTGAAGGAGGGGCAGACGGTGAAGGTGAAGATCCTCTCCGCAGATAACGGGAAGATCGGCCTGTCCATGCGTGCCCTGGAAGAGGCGGATGCACCGGCTGAGGAAGTGTTCGATTATAAAGAGAGCGGACAAGCAACCACAGGCCTTGGAGCGCTGCTGAAAGGGATCAAGTTAAGTTAAGGGGGTCTATGGATTGGAGGATGGTCAAAAGAGCCAGGAGGAAGTGGACCAATGGGAAGAGACCATGTTCCTTTATGACTCAGCCTTAAAAAAGATGGCTTTGCGGGCGCAGACGATAAACGATGAGTTTGTCTGCCGGTATCGTTATGATCCCATCGAGCACATCAAGTACAGGCTCAAGACGGCGGACAGCATCGTGCGGAAGCTCCAGCAGGACGGTCACGAGGTGACGATCGAGAACATGAACGAAAAGCTCAGCGATATCGCCGGAGTACGGATCATCTGCTCCTTCACCTCGGATATCTATCAGATCGCGGGGATCATCGAAAAGCAGGAGGATATCACAGTCCTCCATGTGAAGGATTATATCCAGAACCCGAAGCCCAACGGCTATAAGAGCTACCATATGGTAGTCTCAGTGCCGATATTTTTAAGCGACGGCCGGCGGGATGTGAAGGTAGAGATACAGATCCGGTCGGTGGCTATGGACTTTTGGGCTAGCCTGGAGCATAAGATCGCCTATAAATTGGAAGGGGATACCCCAAAGATGCTGCTGAGAGAGCTGAAATCCTGTGCGGATATCGTGGATGTGCTGGATGATAAGATGTATTCGCTGCACAGAGCCCTCCTTGCCATAACAGAGAAACGAGACGATGTAACCTATTGACCTGCCTACAGACAGGTGTGCGCAGGCGGAGAGACCAAAAAAACGCAGACCGGAGGCTGGGAAAGATCAAAAGGCCGCCGGTCGCGGTACGTTGTGGACAGATGCGCGGCAGAGCCGGGGCGTCGTGAGCAGTGCGGGCCAGAACGGTACAGTGCAGTGAGACATGTGGAGAACGGAGGAACGATGAAAGTCGTATTACAAAGGGTCCGGGAGGCATCCGTTGCAGTGGATGGCCAGATGATCGGGCAGATCGGGAGAGGCTACCTTTTGCTGGTGGGCATCTCCGACGAGGACGATGAAAAGGAAGCGGACCGGATGATGGATAAGATCAGCAAGCTGCGGATCTTTGAGGATGAAAACGGGAAGACGAACCTTTCCTTGGCGGATGTGGGCGGGGAGGTGCTGGTGATCAGCCAGTTCACCTTGTACGCCGACTGCCATAAGGGGAACCGTCCCAGCTTCGTCCGCGCAGGCGCCCCTGCGAAGGCGGAGGCCCTGTATATGTATATGGTCCAAGGCTTCCGGGAAAGAGTGGCCACAAAGGTGGAGCATGGCCGTTTCGGCGCGGACATGAAGGTCTCCCTGGTCAATGACGGCCCCTTCACCCTGGCACTGGACAGCAAGGAGCTGTTCCGGTAGAGAAAGGAAAAGAGGGGCAGGGTGCGGCGGCAAAAATACGCGAAAGGAACGATCAAAAAAACGCAGAAGAAAAAAGGAAAAGAAAAACACGGAGGAATAGATGATGGAAAAGAAAAAGACAGAGGGGCAGGAGCTGGCCGAGGCGCTGCTCTGGAAGGATCCGCATATCGCCAAGGACGCGCCGGAGCAGATCGAGGAGGCGAGGGCTTTCTGTGAAGGCTATAAAAAGTTCCTGGATAAAGGAAAGACCGAGCGGGAATGTGTCCGCTACGCTGTCGCGCTTTTGGAGGAGAAGGGCTATAAGCCATTTGACGAGGCGGCAAGCTATGCTCCCGGCGACAAGGTGTATCTGGTGAAACGGGGAAAATCCCTGATCGCCACTACCTTTGGCACAGAGCCTATAGAAAAGGGAGTTCGGATCAACGGCGCGCATATCGATTCTCCCAGGCTGGACTTAAAGCCTGCACCCCTGTATGAGAAGGATGAGCTGGCTTATTTTAAGACCCATTATTACGGAGGGATCCGCAAATACCAGTGGGGCGCTACGCCTCTGGCTATCCATGGCGTGGCGGTCAAAAAGGACGGGACATCTGTGGACATCTGCATCGGTGAAAAAGAAGGCGATCCTGTATTCTGCATCACGGACCTGCTCCCCCACCTGGCGGCAAAGCAGAACGAAAGACCTCTTAAGGAAGGCCTGCGGGGAGAAGAGCTGAACCTGGTGATCGGATCGGTGCCCTATCTGGATGAAGAGGTGAAGGAGCCCTTTAAGCTCCTGGCCATGCAGCTTTTAAATGAACAGTATAAGATCACGGAAAAGGATCTTGTCCGGGCAGAGATCGAGATCGTGCCGGCGGTGAAGGCTGTGGATGTGGGGCTGGACCGCAGCATGATCGGCGCTTACGGCCAGGACGACCGGGTGTGCGCCTACACGGCCCTGATGGCGGAGATCGAGGCAGAGAATCCGGCCCACACGACTGTGACCGTCCTGACGGACAAGGAAGAGATCGGATCCGAGGGGAACACCGGCCTGGATTCGGATTACCTGCTCCACTACATAGAAGATCTGGCCGCCATCTTTGGCGTTCCCGCGCGGAAGGTCCTGCGGGTCTCCACCTGTCTGTCCTCCGACGTGAACGCGGCCTTTGACCCCACCTTCCCGGATGTGTTCGAAAAGCAGAACGCATGCCAGATCAATCACGGCTGTGTTCTGACCAAATACACCGGAGCCAGAGGGAAATCCTCCTCTAACGATGCCAGCGCCGAGCTGATGGCCCAGGTGATCCACATCCTGGATGAAGAAGGCGTATATTGGCAGACCGGGGAGATGGGCAAGGTAGATGAAGGCGGCGGCGGCACCATCGCCAAGCTGGTAGCCCGCATGGAGATAGAAACCGTAGATCTGGGCGTTCCGATCCTCTCCATGCACGCGCCCTTTGAGCTGGCCTCCAAGCTGGATATCCTGAGCGCATACAAAGCGTTTAAGGCCTTTTATAGATGACAGCGTGTGGTGAATTTGTGTAATTTGTGTGATCTGTCCGGAAAAGCTTCCTTTTTCCGCTGTCCTATGTTATAACTATAAAGATATGGTCCAGATCATAAGCAGACGATGATAAGCAAAAAGAAAAGGAAAGGTGATCATGAAGAGATCCAAAAAAGTAGTTTTATGTGTGTTGGCAGCGGCGGCGGTAACGGCCGGATGCGGCAACGGCAAAGAGGATGTCCAGGAGACGACGACCGCAGCGGAGACCACGGCAGAAGAGACCCAGGCACAGGTACAGGAAGCGACGGTCACTTTAGGAGAGTATATGGGTCTAAAGATCCAGGAACCTGATATCACAGTGACGGACGAGGATGTAGAAACGCAGATCGGCTATGTCCTGTCCTATAATCCGGAGGAGATCGAGATCACGGACCGTCCGGCACAAGAAGGCGATGTGGTGAACATCGACTATGTGGGCATGAAGGACGGCGAGGCCTTCCAGGGAGGGACCGCAGCCGGCTATGACTTAGAGCTGGGATCCGGTTCTTTCATCGACGGTTTTGAGGACGGGCTGATCGGAGCAAATGTAGGCGATGAGCTGAGCTTAGATCTGACCTTCCCGGAGAACTACGGGAATACAGAGCTGGCCGGTCAGGCGGTGGTCTTTGATGTGACGGTCAATTCCATCAAGGAGCAGAAGGATGCGGAGCTGACGGACGAGTTTGTACAGAAGGTCTCCCAGACCAGTAAGACCGTGGAGGAATATCGGGCCGAAGTGAAGAAGACCTTAGAAGATAATGCCAAGGAAAATGCCGAGTACCAGAAGCAGAACGACGTGATGGAACAGCTTCTGGCCACCAGTACCTTTACAGGCTTAGATACCCAGGTGGATATGGAGCTGGAACTGCAGATGGAGGAGATGGAGGCGGCCCTAAAGCAGAGCGGCATGACGCTGGAAGACTATGCTACCATGTTCGGTATGGATGAGGGCAGTTTTAAGGATTACATGCGCTCCGATATCGAGAGCAACATAAAGGTGAGCCTGATCGCGAAAGAGATCGCGGACAAGGAAGGGCTGGAGGTAGACGATGAGGCAAGGATGGCCATAGCGGTCACCTATGGACTGGACAGTCCGGATGAGCTGATCGCTTCCTATGGCCAGGACGCGGTGGATCAGGCGGCCCGCAATGTGATGGTCATGGGATTTTTAGTGGAGAATGCGAAGATCGAGTGATCGTGGAGGTAGAGATGGGCAGCAGAAAAGCGTTGTTTTTTGATGTGGATGGGACTCTTTTCAGTGAGGCCTGGCAGAGGGTGCCGGAAAGCGCCATAAAAGCGGTGGCGGAGGCACGCAGACAGGGCCATCTGACCTTTGTCAATTCCGGCCGGGTCTACTGCCTTTTAGATCCGATCCGCCAGTCCATCGATATGGACGGCTACCTGTGCGGATGCGGGACCTATATCGTCCTGGAAGGAAAAGAAGTATATGCCAGGTCGATCCCTCATGGGCAGGGCCTTAAGATCAAACAGTTGTTAAAGGATTGCAAGGTAGAGGCGATCCTGGAGGCAAGGGACAGCTGTCACTTTAAGAGGGACACATCCTGGATGCCCAAGCTGGAAAAGCTGCGGTGGAATATCCTAAAGGACGGCAAGGTCTCCCCCCACCCGATCGAGGAGGATGGCTACGTCTTTGACAAGTTCTGCTGCTATACCGATGAGGGAAGCGATATAGAACGGTTCTTAAAAGATCTGGAAGTTGACTTTGAGGTGATCGACCGGGGAGATGATTTCTGGGAGTGCGTCCCCAGAGGCCATTCCAAGGCCACCGCGATCGGGATGGTGCTGGATCACTATGGGTTATCCCTGGAGGATGCCTATGTGTTCGGCGACAGCACCAATGACCTTTCCATGTTCACCTACGCGAAAAACACGGTCCTCATGGGAAAGCACGACAAGGATCTGGAGCCCTATGCCGCCTATACCACCAGGACCGTGGAGGAGGACGGGATCGCCTACGCTTTAAAACAGCTGGGGATCATCGATAAGGTGTTCTATAAAGAATAGTGCCAAGGTGCAGATACTGAAAAAAACAATAGAGACAAAAAAAGAGACTGCCGCAGGATAGTGTTGCACTACCCTTTGCGGCAGCCTCTTTTTATCGCCGGAATCAAGAGAGACCAGAAAGGCGGAACGGTCAGGCTCTACAGCCCTCTGACCGCCTCCGCGATATCCTTCGCTGTCAATCCATACTCCGTCAGCAGATCAAAGGGCTTCCCGGACTGACCGAACCGGTCCTGGACGCCTATCTTTTTGAACCTAAAGTCGCCTTTCCCTAAAAGTGCGGAGGCAACTGCATCCCCCAGGCCGCCGATCACAGAGTGTTCCTCTGCGGTGACTACCTTCCTGCACTTTCTGGCGTAGGCGATGATGGTCTCCTCGTCGAGAGGTTTGATGGTGTGTACGTTCACCACCGCGGCATCGATCCCCTCCTCCTTTAAAGCCTCGGCAGCATGGAGGGCAGCATCCACTAAGATCCCGCAGGCGAAGATCACCGCGTCGGTCCCTTCACGGAGTACGTTAGCTTTACCGATCGTAAAGGGCATGTCCATATCCAGGACCGGGGATGGCATACGGGCCATGCGCAGATACATGGGGCCATCTGCGTCTACCATGGCCTTTACGGCCCGGGCAGCCTCATTGGCATCGCAGGGGACGATGACCGTCATACGGGGGATCACCCGCATCAGGCAGATATCCTCGATCGCCTGGTGGGAACCGCCGTCCTCACCTAAGGTGACACCGGCATGGGACATGGCAAACTTGACGTTGAAATTGCCGTAGGCACAGCCGTTGCGGACCTGGTCGTAGGCCCGGCCTGTGCCAAATATGGCGAAAGTGCTGACAAAGGGGATGTATCCCATGGAAGCCAGGCCCACAGCCATATCGACCATGTTTGCTTCGGCGATCCCGGCGTTAAAGAAACGATCCGGGAACTTGTCCGCAAATTTATACGTCATTGTAGAATGGGAAAGATCGGCATCCAGGGCTACGATCTTGTCATTTGTCTCTCCCAGAGCTGCAAGTGCTTCACCGTAAGCGACGCGGATCGCTTTTTTCTCGCTCATGCCTCTTCTCCCTCCGATCTTTTCTTATCTGGATCCTCAGATCCGTCCGGGTCAGCCAGCTCCTTTAAAGCGGTCTGGCGCTGTTCCTCATTGGGGCCTTTGCCGTGCCAGTCGACCTGGCCTTCCATATAGGATACGCCCTTGCCCTTTAATGTGTGGGCTAGGATACATTTTGGCTTCCCGGTCACGGGAACGTCGAAAGCATCGCTGACCTGTGCAAGGTCATTTCCATCCGCTACCTCTACCACCTCGAACCCGAAAGCGGTAAATTTATCGTTTATGTTCCCCAGGCTCATGACCTGGTCATTAGGGCCATCGATCTGGAGACCATTATGATCGACGATCACGGTCAGGTTATCCAGCTTATAATGGGCGGCAGCCATGGCAGCCTCCCACACCTGTCCCTCCTGCAGTTCGCCGTCACCTAAAAGCGTGTATACGTTAGCTCCATTTTTAGATAAACGAGCACCAAGTGCCATTCCCACAGCGATGGAGATACCCTGTCCAAGAGAACCGGTAGATGCATCCACTCCAGGACACTTCAGCACATCAGGGTGCCCCTGTAGGATCCCGTTGATCTGACGGAAGCTCTTAAAAGCCTCTTTTTCAAAAAAACCCCGCTCTGCGAGCACGCCGTAATAACACGGCGCGGCATGGCCCTTGGACAATACAAAACGGTCCCTGTCCTCCATCTTTGGGGCGGAAGGATCGAGGTGCATCTTGTCGAAGAATAAGGTGACCATGATTTCCACGGCAGACAAAGAACCGCCTGGATGGCCGGAAGCAGCATCCGCGGTAAGGTTGATGATATGCCGGCGGACAGCCCGACATATTTTCTCTCGATTAGCAATATCCATTGCATTACCTCCATCTCGAACGAAGTGAGTAGGCGTACATCCGATCTGCTATTTCTGCTATTTTTTTCACAAAAACAGGCCTAAAACAGAAGCATGATCATAGAAAGGATATCAAAAATGAAGAGAAATGTCAATTCCTGCAACAGACTTTTTCTCGTCTTACCGGAGAGGGCGCAAACGCAAAAAAGGTGCGCCCCTGCGGAGCGCACCGTCATCCACCATCCAGGCAACCTAGTATCCTGATCGGATGGATCTGTCATCATTCTGCTGTCCTGGTCTGGACATAGGTATTGACGACCCACTGGCCATCTGCATTTACGCAGAAAGCATCTGGCGTGATCGCGTTTCTGTACAGATAGCCTTCCTCGCTGAAGTAATAGCACTCGGCAACGCCGTCGCCATCATCATCGATCCACTGCCATCCGCCAGTAGGAAAGCTACCGTCCTCTTCCTGCCACCATGTGCCGAAACGGTCTTTTGCCCACTCGCCTGCCATAGCGGTGGAGGCCATGGTAAGTGCCATTGCTGCAGTCAGTACTACTGCGGTAAGTCTCTTTTTCATCTCTCATTTTCTCCTTTGGGTAATTAATTTTAAGCGGCAACATTAATTTCCCCGCCCAAGAAAGATCATACCATTTATGGGAGTGATATGCAACCCTTTTCTGCCAAGGATCGACAGATCTTATTTATTTTTAATAATTTTTTCATGCGGTTGGAACAGGGGAGGCGGTCAAACCTTGAACCGATACCCCACCCCCCAGATCGTTTCGATATACTGAGGTTTAGCTGTATTGAACTCGATCTTCTCGCGGATCTTTTTGATATGGACGGTAACGGTGGCGATATCACCGATCGATTCCATATCCCAGATCTTAGAGAACAGCTCTTCTTTTGTGAACACATGGTTTGGGTTCTGCGCCAGGAAGGTCAGAAGGTCGAACTCCTTGGTGGTGAAATTCTTCTCCTCTCCATTGATCCACACCCGGCGGGCCGTCTTATCGATCTTCAGGCCGCGGATCTCGATCACATCATTGGCGGATATGCCGCAGCCGATCAGCCGTTCATAGCGGGCCAGATGGGCTTTTACACGGGCCACCAATTCGCTGGGGCTGAAAGGCTTGGTGATATAGTCGTCGGCTCCCAGGCCCAGGCCGCGGATCTTGTCGATATCGTCTTTTTTAGCGGAGACCATCAGGACCGGCGTGTTCTTTACCTGACGGATCTGGCGGCAGATCTCAAAGCCGTCCGTGTCGGGGAGCATCAGATCCAGAAGGAACAAGTCGAAATCTTCCCGCAGGGAACGTTCCAGCCCCGCAGTCCCATTGGTCTCGATCTCTACGTCAAAGCCGCTCAGCTCCAGATAATCCTTTTCCAGCTCAGCGATCGTCATCTCGTCTTCCACGATCAATATCCTGCTCATTTCTGTATAACCTCCTGATATTTCCTGAGGACAAAGTGGATCTCTGTCCCGCTGCCCTCCTTGCTGGTGGCCCATATCCGGCCGCCGTGGTCCTCTATGATCTTCTTTACGATAGAGAGGCCGATCCCGCTGCCTCCCTTTTGTGAATTGCGGGACGCGTCCGCACGGTAGAACCGGTCGAAGATGTTCGGCAGGTCCTTTGCAGAGATCCCGCGCCCGTTATCTTCGATCTCGATCTGAACGAAATCCCCCACATCCTGGATCCGGATATTGATGATGCCTTTCTCTTTATCCAGGTATTTGACAGAATTCCCGATGATGTTATTGATGACCCGCTTCATCTGTTCGGCGTCTGCGATCACGGTCACATCCTCGTTCACATAGTTAAAATATCCCAGCTGGATCCCCTTGGCATCCATGTCCAGGCCCACCTCCTCCACGCAGTCCTTAAAATACTGGGATACATTGATCTTGCTGTAGGTGTAGGGGATCTTGTTGGTGTCGATCTTGGAATAAAAGGTCAGCTCGTCGATCAGACGGTCCATGTCGTTGGCTTTATTATAAATGGTGCGGATGTATTTATCAAGCTGTTCCGGGGAGGAAGCCACCCCGTCCATGATGCCCTCCGCATACCCCTTGATCGTAGTGATAGGGGTCTTCAGATCGTGGGCGATGTTGCTGATCAGCACCTTATTCTCCCGGTCGTTCTGGAGTTTTTCTTCATTGGAGCTCTTTAATCGGATCCGCATCTCCTCGAAATCCATGAACAGCTCGCTGATCTCGTCGTCGTTGTCCGCCTCCAGATTGAAATCCAGGTTTCCGTCCCGGATGTTCTTTGTGGCCACCCGCAGTTTCTCTAAGGGCTTTAGGATCGAGCGGTAGATCCACATGGTGAGGAGGCTGGCTGTGACGATCAGGATGGCGATCCCGGCAGCGAACATCTCTATGACCATAAACTTTACTTCTGGTATGAGATCGTCCACATCCGATATGATGAACACAGAACCCATGGCCCCGTCCGGAAAAAGAAAATCGATCTGCTTGATCAGATGCTGGCTGTCGCCGTCCAGATAGATGCCGCCTGCCGTATCTGCATTTAAGATCGCGTATCTTGGCAGCAGGTCGTGCAGGTCTTCATCCTGGGCCAGCTCCTCGTTCCCGATAAAGATCAGTGTCTCGCCTTTTCGCACCACCAGACAGGCGTAATGATCCTGCAGCTGTTCATTTAACGGGGCCAGATACTCTGGATCCTCAAACCTTTCGGGGGCAGCCAGGAGAGCCTGCCGGATCTCCTCCTGGGTGCTCTGGGTCAGGCGGTTAAAGAGCTGCAGGGAATTACTGCTTAAAAGTTCTACCTGTTCTGCCAGACCATATACTCGTTTAAAGGATTGGGACTGATAGCTAGAAAGGGCGAGCACGCACACAAATATCAGAAACAAAGGGACGATGGTGATAGCCAGGAAAGCGGTCGTCAGACGAGTCTTTAATCTCATGATGCGTTGCCTCCCGTATGTCTGCTTATTTGACCTGATTATAACATAGTTCATGACCCTTGTTTCTTAAAGTATTCTAAATTTCTTAAACTTCTTGACTTTAGCGGAAATGTCTGGTATATTTATCAAGCTGTTTAGTGTGTAACGAGAGGATAAAAAGCCCCTACGCGGCTGGATCCCTCTCGTTTTTTTTGAGGACCTCCCGGGGATGCCGGGGGTGTCCGTGAAAAGGACTATATATTTATGGAAACGATCCGATTTGATGAATTAAATCTAAGCGAGCCGATCTTGCGGGCTGTAGCCGAGATGGGCTTTGAGGCGGTGTCCCCGATCCAGGCCCAGGCGATCCCGGCACAGCTGGAGGGCCGGGATATGATCGGCCAGGCCCAGACCGGAACGGGAAAGACGGCGGCCTTCGGGATCCCGCTGCTGCAGAAGATCGACCCGGACAACAAGAAGATCCAGGCGATCATCCTCCTGCCCACCAGGGAGCTGGCGATCCAGGTAGCGGAGGAGATCCGCCGTCTGGCCAAGTTCATGCACAAGATCAAGGTGCTGCCGGTATACGGCGGACAGGATATCGGGCGGCAGATCCGTTCCTTAAAGGAAGGGGTCCAGGTGGTGATCGGTACGCCGGGAAGAGTGATGGATCACATGCGGCGAAAGACGATCCGGGTAGACCATGTCCATACAGCGGTGCTGGATGAGGCGGACGAGATGCTGAACATGGGCTTTTTGGAGGACATGGAGACGATCTTGAGCCAGTTGCCAGAGGAGCGGCAGACCGTGATGTTCTCCGCCACCATGCCGGCAGCTATCGCCGACATCGCAAAGCGGTTCCAGACCGATCCGGTGATGGTGCGGGTGGTGAAAAAGGAGCTGACGGTGCCGGAGGTGACCCAGTATTATTACGAGGTCAGGCCGAAGAACAAGGTGGAGGTGCTGTGCCGCCTGATGGACTTATATTCTCCCAAGCTGTCCGTGGTGTTCTGCAATACGAAAAAGGGCGTGGATGAGCTGGTACAGGCTCTCCAGGGACGTGGGTATTTTGCGGAAGGGCTCCACGGCGATCTAAAGCAGGAGCAGCGGGACAGGGTGATGAACGGCTTTCGAAATGGACGCACGGAGATCTTGGTGGCTACCGATGTGGCGGCCAGAGGGATCGATGTGGATGACGTGGAGGCAGTCTTTAACTATGACATCCCCCAGGATGACGAGTATTATGTCCACCGGATCGGACGGACCGGCCGGGCTGGCCGTGTAGGCAAGGCCTTCAGCCTGGTGGTGGGCAAGGAGGTCTATAAGCTGCGGGATATCCAGCGCTACTGCAAGACCAAGATCATCCCTCAGGCGATCCCTTCCCTGGACGATATCACAGATATCAAGGTGGAAAAGGCCCTGGAGCAGGTGCGGGATATGATGGAGACCGCAGATCTTGGCCCTATGATCAATATCATCGAACAGAAGCTGATCGAGGAGGATCATACCGCCTTAGATCTGGCGGCGGCGCTCCTTAAGATCAGCATAGGTGAGGACAATGAGGATATCATCGATAATTATGAACCGGCCCGCTCATTAGACGATCTGGACCGCTACAGGCGGGACGATCGTCGTTTCGGGCGAGGCGGCTATGGCGGCGGCCGGTATGGGCGGGGCGGCTACGGCCACGATGACCGGTATGGCAGGGACGGCGGCAGAGGGCGCAGACGGGGTTCCGTGGAGCGGGCTGCTGTGGACTATGTGACCGGCCAGGATATGGCCCGCCTGTTCGTGAACATCGGACGGGCCCAGAATGTGAGCCCTGGCGATATCCTGGGCGCGATCGCCGGAGAAGCAGGGATCCCCGGGCGCGTGGTAGGGAGCATCGATATGTATGATGGGTATACCTTTGTGGACGTGCCGGGCAAGTACTCCGCCCAGGTCTTGAAGGCGATGGAGCATGCGAAGATCAAAGGGAAGAATGTGCGGATCGAGATGGCGAAGCGGAATTAAAGGGCTGTATCTATAGATCACGATGGAGATGCAAAAAACCCAACCATATAAGATATCCTGATCTCGAAGATCGATGTCTTATATGGTTGGGTTTTTATCATCTGAGTTTCGACGATCTTTTACATATAGTATATCATCCCCTGATCACCACACGATGATCCTATCGATGAGCGCTTTCTGTTCCGTGCTGGTCTGGGTCAGGTAGATCTTGGTGGTCTCGATGCTCTCGTGTCCCAAAAGATCGGCCAGAAGGGAGATATCATTGAACTTCATGAGGAAATTCTTCGCATACAGATGCCGGAAGGAGTGGGGGTAGATCGTGGAGGGGTCGATGCCGTACTGCTCTGCGAATTTCTTTAGCTGACTGTTGATCCCTCTGGGCGTGATCTGCTGCCCCCGGCGGTTCAAGAAGATGAAGCCGGAGGTGACCTGCTTGTCGGCGAGCCACTTAAGGCCCTCTTCGCAGAGGCTGTCCGGGAAATAGATCCGGCGGATCTTCCCGCCTTTGGAGTACAGATCCATATAGCCCAGCTTCAGATGCTCCACCTTGATCTGGACCAGCTCGCTCACACGTGCTCCGGTGGCGCCTAAAAAGCGGACGATGAAATACCAAAAGAGCTGGCCGTCCTCTTTGAGCCGTTTCTTTAAGAGCTTATAATCTTCGTTGGAGATCACATTGTCCGCAAAGGTCTTCTGCTGGCGCTTAACGGTGGGGACATTGTATTTATCCAGGGAAAGGTCGGGGCCGTCCTGGATGGTGTTCCGGTAACGAAGATATTTGTTGAGCCCATAGATCTTGGCGTTCACCGTATTGGCACTGTAGTGCTCGATCAGGTAACGCTTGTAGGCCTGCAGGTTCTCTATGGTGAGTAAGGGATAGTGGAGGTAGTACTGCCGGACGGCAGACTGATAGGAGACGATCGTGTTCTGGGCTATCCCCATCTTTTGCAGGTAGATCTGGAAGGCTTCCAGGTCTACCTGCAGCTCCTCTTCCCACTGTTGGTCTCTGGCCTGTCCATTTTCCGTTTTGATCGGTCTTTTTTCCTTCTGTTCGTCCATAAATCTCCCTCCGAAAATCTGAACGGTCGTGTGCATTGCTGTCTCCGTACGCCTATGTAGCGTTATCTCTTTGCTGTCTGCTACCAGTCCACCACCTGGTTGATGATGGCCCTCTGTTCGCTGCTGCTGCGGCGCAGGTAGATCCTGGTGGTCTCGATGCTGTCATGTCCTAAAAGATCGGACAGCAGGGATATGTCGCCGCAGCTCTCGATAAAGTTCTTGGCAAAGCGATGGCGGAAGGAATGGGGATAGATCACCTTTTCATCCAGGCCATAGCGGGCGGCCAGCCGCTTTAAGCGTCTGCGGATACCATCCGGTGAGATCTGGTCGCCGGATGGGTTTAGGAAGAGGTAGCCGGACTCCCGGCCGATCTCCTTTAACCATCCCCTAGCGGCCCTTTGGAGGTCTGCAGGGATGTACATCCGGCGGATCTTATCTCCTTTGGAGTGGATATCCTTAAAGCCTTGGTCCACATCCTCCGCAGTGAAGCGGATCACCTCGCTGATCCTGGCTCCGGTGGCGGCCATGAAGCGGATCAGAAAATACGAAAGGTAGTCCTCATCACTGAGGAGGCGGGTCTTTAAGTACTCGTAATCGGCCTGGCTGATCACATAGTCTAAGTAGATCTTCTGTTGGATGCGCACCTGCATGATCGGGCTGTCCGGCCACTCTTGATAATTTAAAAAGCAGTTCAGAGCGTGGATCCGGAGATTGATCGTCTGGGGCTTGTAATGCTCGATCAGGTGGAGTTTATAAAGCTGGAGATCGGTATAGGTCAGCTCCGGATAGATCTGGAAATACTGGCGGATCGCAAAAAGATAGGCGCGGATCGTATTGTCCGCCATGTCCTGTGTGCGCATATAGTTCTCAAACTCTTCTAACTGGAGCTGCTTATCCATGGTATTCCCTCATACATATCAGGCTTTTTCAGTGAAGGCAGGGTTTTGCGGACGGCTACCAATCCACCACCTTGTTGATGATAGCCTTCTGCTCGCTGCTGCTGCGGCGCAGATAGATCCTGGTGGTCTCGATGCTCTCATGGCCTAAAAGGTCGGAAAGGAGAGAGATGTCGTCACAGTGCTCGATGAAATTTTTGGCAAAGCGGTGGCGGAAGGAGTGGGGATAGAGGACTTTCTCATCCAGATGGTAACGGGCCGCCAGCCTTTTTAGCTGCTTGCGGATCCCGTCGGCGCTGATCCTCTCCCCGGAGGGGTTTAAAAAGAGATCCCCGGACCGGCGTCCCTGCCCCTTCAGCCAGTCCAGGGTATCCGCCTGGAGATCCGCCGGGATGTAGATCCGGCGGATCTTATCCCCCTTGGAATAGAGCTCCTTAAAGCCGGCCTGCACATCCTCCACGGTGAAGCAGATCACCTCGCTGACCCTGGCTCCGGTAGCCGCCATGAAGCGGACCAGGAAATAATAAAGAAAGCGTTCCTCGTTAAGGAGCCGGGTCTTTAGGTACTCATAGTCCCCTTCACTGATGATGTGGTCTAAAAAGCCTTTCTGCTGGATCCTGACCTGGGTGAGACGGCTCTCCGGCCACTCTACATAGTCTAAAAACGCGTTCATGGCATGGATCCGCAGATTAACGGTCCGGGGCTTGTAATGCTCTAAAAGATAAAGCTTGTACAATTGCAGGTCAGAGCCGATCAGCTTAGGGTAAAACTGGAAATACTGACGGACTGCAAAAAGGTAAGAGCGGATCGTGTTCTCCGCCATGTTCTGCATAGCCAGATGATGTTCAAAGCCCTCCATCAGGGATGGTATATCGATCGGCACAGTCTTGTCCATAGGATCCACCTTCTTTCCGCCCGGGATGCGGATGCCCGCACAGGCGCGTGTGTTTCCTATCAGTATCTCCAGATCTGGCCCTATCCATTCCTACGGCAGAGCGGAAAAGGGACCGCCTATCCTCGACAGCATCACCGCGACTTTACTTCCTTCCACAGCGCATTATACACTCCGTCGTCCTCATCCCCCAGATACCGGTACACCTCGCTCCCCTCTAGGCTGTCGATATCCGGAAAGAGGGCTTTGTTCGCCTGGAGGTCTTCATCCAGCAGCTCAAAAGCTCCCTTATTGGGCGTAGGGTAGGTGATATATTCAAAATTGCGCAGGGCGATCTCCGGGCGGCAGAGGAAGTCGATCCATTTCTCGGCGTTCTCCTTATTCGCGGCATTGGCGGGGATCACCCAGGAATCCAGCCACAGATTGGTGCCTTCCTTGGGGATCACATATTCTAAGTCGTAGTCCAGCTTCAGAGCTTCCACCTCCTCCTGGATATAGAGCATCTCGCCGGAATAGATCACGCCCACGGCGGCCTCGCCTCCGATCATCTTGTCCCGGACCTGATCGATCACATAGGCCTGGACTAAGGGCTTCTGCTGGATCAGCCGTTCCTTCGCCTGCTGCAGCTCGTCCACATCCGTGGTGTTCATGGAATAGCCCAGATCCTTTAAGGCGACCATGAAAGCATCCCGCACACTGTCCTGCATCAAGATCTCGCCGGAAAGGGCCGGATCCCATAGGTCGCTCCAGCTGTCGGGGGCCTCCACGCCCAGCTCTTCGAGACGCCGGGTATTGTACAAGATCCCTACCGTCCCCCAGCAGTAGGGAACAGAGAAACGGTTCTGGGGATCGAAGGCCCTGGACATCTCTAAGTAGGTGGGATCGATCTGGCTGATATTGGGTATGTTCTTTAAGTCGATCTCCGCCAGCAGGTCATTTTCCACCATCTTCTGGATCATATAGTCCGAGGGACAGACCACATCGTAGCAGACCGCTCCGGCTTCGATGATCGGGTACATCTCCTCGTTTGTCTCGAACATATCGTAGGTGACATGGATCCCGGTCTCCTCCTCGAACAGTTCGATCACTTCCTCATCGATGTACTCTCCCCAGTTATAGACATACAGCTCGTCGCTGCCGGTGACCAAAAACTTCATCACGCTGACCCAGCCTACGGCAGCCACGATCAGCACGGCGGCTATGGCCATAGCGCCCTTTTGGAGTTTCTCCGGCATACGGCCCTTTCCTTCCCTGGCAGCGGCGGTCTGGGCGGCGGCGGGGTCCACGCCCGGACGGACCTTCTGGGGAGCCGGTCTGTAATTCGAGATCGCCAGGAGGGTCAGCACCACAAGGAAGATCACCGTGGACAAAGCGTACATGGAGGGCTGGATGCCCCGGCGTACCTGGCTGTAGATCAGGGTGGACAAGGTGTTGATCCCGGCCCCGCGGGTAAAGTGGGTGATGATAAAATCATCCAGGGACATGGTGAAGGCCAGCAGGAAGCCGGACAGGACGCCGGGAAGGATATCCGGGAACACCACCTTAAAAAACGCGTAGAGAGGGTGGGCGCCTAAGTCCAGAGCGGCCTCATAGGTGCTCTTGCTGGTCTGCTTTAATTTGGGCATCACGCTCAAGATCACATAGGGGATATTGAAGGTGATGTGGGAGATCAAGATCGTCTTGAACCCCAGGGAGATCCCAAAAGCCAGGAAGGCCAGCATCAGGGAGATGCCGGTGACGATATCCGCGTTCAGCATAGGGATGTTGGTGATCCCCAGGACGATCGTGGCGCTGACCGGTTTCATGCTGCTTATGGCGATGGAGGCCGCCGTGCCGATGATACAGGCGATCAGGGCGGATAAAAAGGCGATCAGCAGGGTATTATAGAGGGCCGATGAGATGCCCGGGTCCGAGAGCATCTGCTGGTACCAGCGCAAGGTAAAGCCGCCCCACTGGGTCCTGGACTTTGACGTGTTAAAGGACAGGACCATCATGGTCAGGATGGGCACATAGAGGAAGATCAGGACCGCCACCAGATAAAAGTCGGAAAAAAACTGCTTCAACGAGCCATATCTCTTTTTCATCAGAACGCATTTCCCTCCCCGTTCTTATCGTATTTTGTGATCAGGGCCATGCTGATCAGGATAAAGACCATCAGGACCAGGGAGAGCCCGGAGCCTAAGTTCCAGTTGCTGCCCTTGGTAAATTCCTGCTCGATCACATTGCCGATCAGGAGGATCTTGCTGCCGCCTAATAAGTTGCTGATCACAAAGGTGGTCAGAGCGGGCACGAACACCATGTTGATGCCGCTGACGATCCCCGGGACGCTTAAAGGGAGCAGGATGTGCCAGAAGGTCTGGAAGGCATTGGCCCCTAAGTCCTTGGCGGCATTGATCGTATTGTCATCGATCTTGGCCAGCACATTGTAGATCGGGAGGACCATAAAGGGCAGGAAGTTATAGACCATGCCTAAGATGATCGCCCCCGGTGTGTTGATCAGGTTCTGGGGCGGAAGATGGAGGGCGGTCAAGATCCCGTTGATCACGCCGCTGCGCTCTAGGAGGGTCTGCCAGGCAAGGGTCCGCAGAAGGAAGTTCATCCACATGGGGAGGATGAAGATAAATACGATAAAGCCGCTGGCCCCCACGCCCTTTGCCCGCAGGATCATAGCCAGAGGATAGGCTAAGAGCAGGCAGAGGCAGGTGGACAGCAGGGAGATCCCCAGGGAGAGCCACAGCGCCTTCGCGTGCTCGGCGGTGGCGATGGATAGGACGTTCGCCAGAGTGAAGGCGCCGGTCTTATCGGTCATGCCGTAGTAAAAGATCAATCCTAAGGGGATGAGGGTAAAGCCGATCATCCAAAGTATATATGGTCCGGATAATAGTTTTTTACTCATTGACTCCTATGGCCTCCTCATCCTCAGACGCAGGTTTGTTCATGATCTGGATATCAAAGGGATCCACATGGATGTCCACCTTGCGGCCTACAGGAAAAAGATCGGTGGAATGGACCAGCCACTCGAACCCGTCCGGCGTGGTGACCTCCATCTCGTAGTGTACGCCCTTGAAGATCAGATGGGTGACGACGCCGGACAGTGTGCCGGTGCCCGGCTCTACCAGGTCGATGTCCTCCGGGCGTATCACCACGTCCACCGGCTTGTTGGTGCCGAATCCCTTGTCCACACAGATGAACCTGGCGCCGAAGATCTCCACCAGCTCATCCTGGAGCATGATGCCGGGGACGATGTTGCTGTCGCCGATAAAATCGGCCACAAAGGCATTCTCCGGCTCATTATAGATGCTCTCCGGGGAACCCATCTGCTGGATATAGCCCTGGTTCATGACCACGATGGTGTCGGACATGGTGAGCGCCTCCTCCTGGTCGTGGGTCACATAGATGAAGGTGATGCCCAGCTCGTTCTTTAAGCGGATCAGCTCATACTGCATGTCCTGCCGCAGCTTTAAGTCCAGAGCGCCTAAAGGCTCGTCTAAGAGCAGGAGGCGGGGCTCGTTCACGATGGCCCGGGCGATCGCGATCCGCTGCTGCTGGCCGCCGGAAAGGGAATCCACGGAACGGTCCCCATAGCCATCTAAGTTCACCAGCTTCAGAGCATACTTGATCTTGTCATCTATGTAGGTCTTGGGCTTGTTCTTGATCTTTAAGCCGAAGGCGATGTTCTCCGCGATGGTCATATGGGTAAAGAGCGCGTATTTCTGGAAGACCGTGTTCAGCTGGCGCTTGTTGGGCGGGAGCTGGGTGATGTCCTGTCCGTCAAAGATGACCTTGCCGGTATCGGGCATGTCAAAGCCGCCGATGATGCGCAGGGTAGTGGTCTTACCGCAGCCGCTGGGGCCGAGGAGCGTGACAAAGCTGTTCTCCTTAACAGTAAGGCTTAAGTCATCCAGTACCATCGTACCGTCAAAGCTCTTGGTGATGTGCTTAAGATCGATCAAAGATCGGTTCATGGCCATTCCTCCTGTGGTCAAAGATTTGATGACATTCTGTCCGCCGGGGACAGATATAGCAGATATACCTTAAAGATGTCCAGATCCTAAGATCTTCGGATGCCCAAAACGACAAGGCCAAAAGGCAGCGAGGTCTCCGGACCGCAAGGCGGCAGAGCATCAAAGCCCCAAGGCGTCCAGGCGGATCTTACGGAGGACCGGACAAAATAATGGTCAGAAGCTGGGCGGGGAGCTGACCCAGATCAGGGATGCCCCGTTCTTGCTGGTCAGATAATGCTTTTTGTCCGCCACATAGTAAAAGGATTCCCCCTTCTTCGCCTTGACCACCCGGTTCCCCAGATGGATGGTGATGGCACCGCTGAGGATATAGCCGAACTCCTCCCCCTCGTGAGGGTTATCCGGATAAGTGGAGCCGCCGGCCTCCAAAGTCAGCAGCAGAGGTTCCATCGTGTTCTTCTGGGCATTGGGGATGATCCATTGGATATGGTTCTTATATTCCGGATCGTCCTTTTCGAAATAGTCCGCTTTCCCGAAGACGATCTGTTCTTCGGAGCTTTCATTAAAAAAATCCCCGACGGTCGTCCCCAGGCACTGCAGGATATCCAGCAGGGTCGCGATGGAGGGGGAGGTCAGATCCCGCTCTACCTGAGAGATGAAGCCTTTCGAGAGTTCCGCACGGTCCGCCAGCTCCTCCTGGGTCAGACCCTTTAAGACGCGCAGCTCTTTTAACTTTGCGCCGATATCCATGACTGCCTCCTTGTTATACTTGACATAAAGTTTAGAAATACTAACTGACACTAAAGATAATTTTGAAGTTTAGTATTTTTAAACAAACTGTCTCTATTATACATGGATCGTGGAGCGTGTCAATAGATTTGTGCGAACAGATCCGATCTTTTTCGACCGGGGCCGCGCGGACAAAATTTTCAATGTTTTATTATTAACAAAACGGAGGATCTGTGTTATGATAATACCAGCTTAATTCAGATTAGACATTTGAGGAGGTTGAAGGACGGATATGGCAGGAAAATACATGGCGTATGTGGGATCATATTCCTATACAGGGAAGGCCAAGGGGATCACGGTGTACGATGTGGATGTGGAGAAGGGGTTCTTTAAGGAGCGCTGCGAGGTAGAGGTGGATAACTCTTCCTATGTGATCTCCTCGCGCAACGGCAAGAACCTGTACTCTATCGCAGATGAGGGCGTGGTGGCTTTTCAGATCTTAGAGAACGGAAGCCTGAACCGGCTGAACAGCAGGAACATCAAAGGGATGAGAGGATGCCATCTTTCAACAGACGAGGACGATCGGTATATCTTCGTGTCTGGCTATCATGACGGGAAAGCCACGGTCCTGCGGCTGAACGAGGACGGCTCCATCGGCCCGATCGTAGACGGCGTGTTCCATAAAGGCTATGGCTCGGTGGCAGAGCGTAATTTCCGGCCGCATGTGAGCTGCACCCGCATGACCCCGGATAAGCGCTACATCATGGTGGCGGATCTGGGGATCGATCAGGTCCGCATCTATCGGTTCGATGAGGAAAAGCTGGTCCAGGTGGACGCGATCCGCTGTGAGCGGGAGTCAGCCCCCAGGAATTTCCGCTTCAGCAAGGACGGTCGTTTTATCTATCTGATGTATGAACAGAAAAATGTGATCGACGTGTTCACCTACGAGACCGGTGATAAAGCGCCGAAGATCGAGAAGATCCAGACGATCCCCACCACAGATGCCAGCGATCCCTATTCCGAGCTGACTGCCGCCTGTGCCATGCGCATGTCCCCGGATACCAAGTATATCTACTGCACCAATGCAGGGGACAATGTGATGAGCATCTTTACCCGGGATGAGGAAACCGGTCTCTTGGAGCTTTTATGCAGCCTTCCGATCAGCGGTGACTATCCAAAGGATGTGGCCATATTTCCGGATCAGCAGCATGTAGCCAGTATCAACCATGATACCGGCGATATCACTTTCTTTAAGGTAGATTATGAGAAGGGGCTTTTGGTCATGTGCGCAAGGCCCGTGCGGGTCAACGAGCCAAACTGCTGCCGGATCGTAAAGGTGGCGGATTGAGGTAAGTGCGATGGAGGCCCTGGCCGGCCAGGCAGATGTGGAAGATAGGAGAACAGGATGGCGGGATCTACGTTTGGAGACAGTTTCCGGGTCATGACCTGGGGGGAGAGCCACGGAAAGGGGATCGGAGTGGTGGTGGACGGATGTCCGGCCGGGCTGCCCTTGAGCAGAACGGATATCCAGGCGCTCTTAGACAGGAGGAGACCGGGGCAGAGCCGGTTCACCACCCAGAGAGACGAGGCGGACGAGGTGGAGATCGTATCCGGGATCTTTGAAGGGCGGACCACAGGGACTCCGATCAGCCTGGAGGTACGCAATACGGACCAGCGGTCTAAGGATTACAGCGCGATCAAGGATGTGTACCGCCCCGGCCATGCAGATATGACCTTTGATGCCAAATATGGCTTCCGGGACTATCGGGGAGGCGGACGCTCCTCGGGGCGGGAGACCATCGGCCGGGTGGCGGCAGGGGCGATCGCCTTAAAACTCCTGGGCTCCTTAGGCATCCGCATCTGTGCCTATACAAAGTCGGTGGGCCCGATCACGGTGGATCCAGAGCGCTTTGATCTGAAAAAGATGTGGGAGAATCGGCTATACATGCCGGATGAGCAGGCGGCAGGGGAAGCCGGTGCTTATCTGGAAGAAGCCATGGCCAGAAAGGATTCCGTAGGCGGTGTGGCGGAGTGCATGATCTTCGGCCTTCCGGCAGGTGTAGGGGAGCCGGTGTTCGATAAGCTGGATGCCTGCCTTGCAAAAGCGATCCTGTCCATCGGCGGCGTGAAGGCCTTTGAGATCGGGGACGGCCTGCAGGCGGCAAAAGCCTTTGGTAGCGGGAACAATGACCCCTTCCGCCTGGACGAGAACGGACAGGTGCATAAGGAGACGAACCATGCAGGGGGGATCCTGGGCGGGATCAGCGACGGAGCGCCTGTCATCTTCCGCGCGGCGATCAAGCCCACCCCGTCGATCGCCTCGGTCCAGAAGACCGTGACCAGGGACGGCAGGGAGCAGGAGCTGGAGATAAAGGGACGCCACGACCCGATCATCGTGCCAAGGGCTGTGGTGGTGGTGGAAGCTATGGCGGCATTGACCGTGGCAGACCTGCTGCTCAGGGGGATGACGTCCAGGATGGAGTGGATACACAAGATATATGGAGGGCCATATGAAGATCGCGATGGGGAATGACCACAGCGCTGTGGAGATGAAAAAGGAGATCAAGGCTTATATAGAAGGAAAGGGATACCAGGTGATCGACTTCGGCACCGACCGCACGGAAAGCTGCGATTATCCCATATATGGAGAAAAGGTAGGCCGGGCGGTGGTCTCCGGGGAGGCAGATCTGGGGATCTTGATCTGCGGCACCGGTGTGGGCATCTCCCTGGCGGCCAATAAGGTGAAGGGCGTGCGGGCCTGCGTCTGCAGCGAACCCTTCAGCGCCAAGCTATCCAGACAGCACAACAACACCAATATCTTAGCCTTCGGGGCCCGGGTGGTGGGGGTCGAGCTGGCGAAGATGATCGTGGATGAGTGGCTTAAGGCTGAGTTTGAAGGCGGCCGCCACCAGAGACGGGTGGATATGCTCATGGCGATCGAGGAGAGATGAAGTACACAGAAAGACCAGGAGACGGGCAGTCAGACTGCGGCTCCTGGTCTTTTTATGTGCTGGGCGGCGGTCGCTTATCTGCCATCACAGACGGCAAGCTGTGCTTTCGGTGCAGCGATCTTTTGGTCTTTTCGCGCCAGCGTCTGTTCATGCTGCTCCTGCGTCTCATTCATGGTGTTCTGCGGTCTGTCCACTGTGTCCTGCATCTCATCGATCATATACAGCACAGTGCTGCGGCCCGATATAGCCAGTTCCCTGGAATACATGTTCATCACCCTCTCCGTATCCAGGTATAGATCACAAAATATGTAACTCGATGTTTACATAAATTTACATAAACGGAAAAATGAGAGGCTTTTTCGAGATGCTTATTTAAAAAAAATTGAAAAAAAGTCTTTTTTTCGTGGAGATGAAATGATTTTCTTAAGTACCCCTATGCTATAATGCCCTTACAGTTAAAGAAAATATACTGGATATGTCAACCAAAGTATGCTTTAGTTTACATATCCATGTCTGGGAGAGATCTACTATATCTGGAAGATATCTCTTTTTTTTCATTTCAAAGTTGTTTTTTCGTCGGTCTTGCCTCTTATCTCTTAATAGTTTTCCGCATTCATTTCTTTTTGATCCCCAGATATTAGGTGTCAACTAAAGCATACTTTAGTTGACACACTTTATCGTCCGAGATCCCATAAAGAGCTGGAAAGAGAAAAGGAGGGGGTCAAGATGCAGGGGCAGGTTTATGATGGTTTTTATGCCAGGTTCTTAGGCGGTTTTTCCCTCCGCTACAGAGAAAAGGAGATCCTGATCGGTATGGGCCTCCAGAGTCGTCCAGTCCAGTTCCTCCTCCTGCTCATAAAGGCAGGGGATAAGGGGGCAGAGCGGAAGGACCTTCTGGCGCTGGTGCAGAATGTAGGGAACGATCAAAAGCGGCAGCTGAACAACTTTTACCAGCACATGCACATCCTCCGGGAGATGATCCTCGAGCTGTGCCTGCCCGAAGGAAAGTACATCGTCCTTAGAAAAGGGCGGTACTACTTCACCACGGATCACAGAGTAAGGACGGATATCGGTGACCTGGACGGACTGATCGGACAGCTAAAAAAGAAGGAGCGGACAGGAGAAGGGCGCAGAAAGCTGTGTAAGGACTACTGCAGAGGCTACGGCGGGGAATTCCTGCCTCAGCTGGCCGGAGAAGGCTGGGTGACCATAGAAGGCGCGTTCTACCAGAGATGGTATGGCCGGTGTCTGGAAGAGCTGTACGGCTTTTACAAAGAGGAAGGGCGGTATGAGGAGATACTGGAGCTGAGCAGCGCGGCCAGTCAGCTCCACCCTTATGACGGATGGCAGGCGAAGATGATCGAGAGCCTGCTGGCATTAGGGAGATATAAGGAAGCGGAGCAGGTCTATCGGGAAGCCTCGCAGCTCCTCTATGGCGGGCTGGGGGCGAACCCCTTGGATCAGGTGATGGCCGGGTACCGGCAGGGGGCCAGGAAAACGGCCTTCGGGGTCGGGAGCCTGGTGGGCTTAGAGCAAAGCCTGTGGGAAGAGGATGCCGGAGCCCCTTATCACTGCAGCTATCCCAGTTTTCAGGATACCTACCGGATCATCGCCCGGATGGGGGAGAGACAGGAGTCAAAAGGCTTGCTGCTGCTATGTACCTTGCAGAGCAGTCTCACGGCGGGAGACGGCAGGATGGCTGACCGGATCCGGCTGGCGTCCGGTGACACGATAGGCAACGATACTGCCGGCTGTGCTCCAGCCGAGGACAGCCGGCGGGCGATCGCCAGAAAGGCCCTGGAGCGTGAGATGCTCCGGCTGAAAGGGGTCCTGGTGGGGAGCTTGCGGACCAGCGACGTGTACACCCGGTACAGCGAGAACCAGTACCTGGCCCTGCTGGTGGGAGCCGGGACGGAGGACGGAGAGAACATCCTCACCCGCCTGGAGCGGGATTGGAGGTCCGCCGGGGGACGGGATATGAGACTGGATCTGGAGGTACAGCAAGTGGAGAGCAGCACAGAGGAAGTGGGAGATGGTGAAAGAGACATTCGTAGTGCATGTCGTCAGCCAGGAGAATTCCACCTGGCAGGGACAGGTCACATGGCTGGATGAGAAAGAGACACGCAGCTTCCGCAGCATGCTGGAACTGATCAAGCTGATGGACGCAGCCATGGAGCAAAAAGGAAACCTATCATAAGCAGAGCAGACCGGCACAGCCGTGGGAGGATCCATGATGTCCGTCAGGAAGGCAGGCTGCTGGTAGAGATAGATCATCAAGAGAAGGGAAAGAGAGGAGATCGATCATGGAAGGAAAGGGAAGATCGCGCGGGCGCAGGGGGAGCAGGGAAGCCAGGCGGCGCATCAGCGCACTCCTGTCGGTGGCGCTCACCACGGCCATGACGCTGAACGCACCTCTGGGGGCATTAGGTTTTGGGGTTATGGAAGCCTTCGCTTCCTCCAGTAACGCCAGACCCGCAACGGGAAGCAACGCGGGCGGGAGCAGCACATCGGCGCCGGATAGCGGATCGGGCGAAGGCTGGATGACAGCGAAGAACGCCGAGTATGTACAGGGACAGGCGCAGGATGTGGATATCTATGTCATCGCCGAGGACAATGACGTGGCCCCGGGCAATGTCTCCACCATGCGGCTCTACTTAAAGAACAATACCGGCAGCGTGCTTACAAACGGTACACTCAGCTTCACTGGCAGTCGGATCAAAAAGGAAGACGGCACGTTCGTCGATATCAGCGGGACCGGCGTATCCGCTCCGGATGCATCGATCGACGACTGGGGGGCTGCCGCGGACATGGATGAAGAAGGTTTAGATGAGCTGGAAGCCCTGGAGGCGGAAGCCTACGCCAGGGAGTTCGGAAAAGATGAGGAAGGCCAGGGATCAAATAAGCTCACCGGACTTTCCTTAGAGCCGGGCCAGCTCCACGAGATCGAGTTTGAATTTTACACCGACGACAGTGTCCGTGACGGAAAAGCCTATGTGGACTTTAAGTTTCAGGGCGAGAGCGGAGAGGGCAAGATCCGCTCCTCTGAAAAGTTCTACTACAGCATCGGGCTGCCATCGGTGAACATCGAGCTTCTGGATGGGCAGGCATTAGAGACAGGGGTACAGCATGAGCTGTCCATTTGGATGACCGCGCCAAGCTGGGGCGACTATGAGATAGAAGATGTGCAGATCCCGGTAAAGAAGATCGAGACCACCACGGCAGCAGAGACGGCGGCGGAAGCCGGGAGTGAGGCGGTGAGAGAGGAGACCGCCACCGGCGAGGCGGAAACGGAAGGGACGAAGTCCCAGGAGGCCGGGACCGACGGCGTTGAGGCTGAGGACACTGGTATGGCTGAGACCGAAGCCGAGGGAGCCGGGGCCCAGGATGCCCCGACCGCAGATACCGAGGCGGAGGACGCAAAGGAGACCGAGGCCCCGACCGAAGAGGACACCCAGGCAGTCGAGATCATAGAGGATGAGCCGGTACCGGTCATCGACATAGACGGGCAGGCAGACGGCCTGACCCTGGGCCGTTCGGACAAAGAAGCAGAGACGGTATATGCGCCGCTTATGCGGACTGCGGACACTAGCATCCTGGAGGCAGAGACCGCAGAGACAGAGCCGGAGACAGCTGCAGAGGAACCCGATGAGGAGACCGCCGCAGAGACGGTCCCCGAAGAGCCGGAAGAGGAGGAGCAGGATACTGCCGCCCCGGCGGATGAGACCTCCCCGGCGGAGACGGAGCCGGCCGCTCCTGTGGTCCCGGCAGGACAGGAGACCGAAGAGACAGCCCCGGCTGTTCAGGAGAGCACAACAGGCACAGAGGATACAACGGCTGCAGAGAGCACGGACCCTGTACAGGATCCGGCTGCAGAAAGCAGCACGGCGGCAACACCCACAGAGGAGAGCACAGTCCCGATCGAGAGCACGGAGGACGAGGCGGCAAAGAAGGCCAGTGAAGAGGCCGCAGCCAGGGAAGCCGAGCAGGCGGCCCAGAAGGCCCAGGCATTAGCGATAAAGGAATCTAAGGTATCCTACACAGTAGAAGTGTTCGGCACAGAGTTTAAGAAGTTCCGCCCCAAAAAGACCGCGGAAGTGGAGGACATCGGCTGGATCAGCTGCCTGTATGAGCTGGCAGAGGACGCCAGACCTGGTGTCTACTATGGGAAGGTCACGGCAAAGGGCAAATGGAACAAGCGAGGCTTCACCACCAGCCAGGGATTCCTCTTCGAGATCACCGGGGAAGGCACCATCACCCTGAAGGGCAGGCTGGACGGCACAGAGGTAGAGGTGGCCGGACCGGCATCCTCCTTCCCGGATGCAGCGAAGCTGGAGCTGGAAGTAAAGGCATTGTCCCAGGAGGAAGAGGAAGCTGTACGGGAAGCGATCGGAAGGAAGGACGCTCCCTATGCCGTTTTCGAGATGAGCCTGCTGGCAGACGGTGAGACTGCCGATACCAAGGGCCCCGTTACCGTGAAGGTGGGCAATAAGAGCATCAAGGAGAACACAGCCAAGATCGCAGAGGCCGCCAAGGTACAGGCGGCAGCGGCGGAGATCGCCGAGGAGCAGACCATGACCGCTCAGGCGGCAGGAGAGCAGAACGCGGCTCTGTCTGACGGGGCCGGAGAGGACAATGCGATAGAAGCAGCAGCCATAGACCAGGAGACCGAAAAAGCAGCGCCGGTCAACCGAAAGAAAGGGCCGGGAGCCGAGGGAAAGAGCGACACAGGAGCCAGCCTGACCGCAGCGGGGACATTAGCCTCCACGGCAAAGGAGAAGGCTGAAAAGGAGCCCCAGGATCCGGTAGTGGCGGACAGCCAGGCGGCAGGTCTCGCCCTCATGAAGATCGACACCCGTTCCGTGCAGGCCGAGGAGTTAAAGAGCGGCATCACAGAAGGCGGCGAGCTGCAGACCGCCACCAGCGAGGTCATGGCGATCTACGCGGTGACCGGGCTGGAGGAGGAGATGGCACATCCGGCCTTTGAAGAGGCTGTTACCCTGAAAGACGGTGTGACGGTCACGGTAAGGGCAGAGGAAGGCGTGCTCCCGGAGGGGGTAGAGCTTTCTGTGGAGGAAGTGACCGAAAAGGTAGAGAGCGCCCTGACCGAAAAGCTGATCGAAGAGGGCGGCATGATGAACCCATCGGTGCTCGCCTATGATGTCAACCTGATGATGGACGGAAAGAAGCTGAGCAACGACTACTGGAAAGACGACCATGTGGTGGTGAACTTCTCCGGGGAGAAGATCGAACAGCTGAGCAAAGACGCCGATACAGTCAAGATCATGACCCTGGAGACCCCGACGGTGGAAGTAGAGGCGGCTCTGGGAGATAAAGAAGAGATGCCGATGCTGGAGGATGTGACGGCAGAGGATATCGGATGGAAGGAAGATGAGGTTAAGACCGTAGATGTCAGCGGGGATGATGGTGTAAAGGAACTGGAGTATCAGGCGGAGCATTTTACACTTACTGTAGTAGCAGCGGATGATAGTAACGTGATCACCCTTGGACCAGATACTAAGCTCCAAGTAGCGGTGGATGGAGAGATCACAGTACGTTATCCTGGCGTGGTTTATTGGGAGTGCGTAGGCTATCATCCTGAAAATTTTGAATCGATCGATAATGCGGGATCGGCAGATGTTACACCAGCAATAGATAGTGAAACAACTACGATCAAGGGAGTTAAAAACGGGCTGGCGTATCTTGTGGGCATAGTGGGAGAGAAACGAGTCTTTTGGGAGCTGCAGATAGGGAATGGTGCAGGTGAAACAACCTATTTTTATATCTTAAAACCTGGCTATAAAATGGAAGAGGTAGTAGGTGATACGGAAAACTATCCGTCACGATGGTATTTTGCAGGCATAGGTTCTGTAAAAAATCCAAACGAGGGGTTTTCAGAGGGCAATGTTACCGCACCTGTGGATGGGGAGACCGTGACATTCCAGTGTGAAGGAGGGGATGGACACATATGTAACAAGAAAGGCCAGGACCTTACCTATGAGGTTTATCCAAAGATAAAGTTTGATGATGTTTACTATACATACTCTGCTGAGCCGAATGCAGGCGGAAACACATATAACGTGATCTGGGAGAATATGCCCTTGTCGAATGGCGCAAATGTAAATCTTGATCCGGATGGTACAACCGATAATCACTTTATCGTAAAGAGTACGACTACAAAAGATTGTCTTCACATAAACGGTATCGCCGTATTATCCAACCACATCACTGCGATCTTTAAGGTACAAGATCCCGTAACAGGAGAATTTGAGATCCTGGATAAATACACGCAAGTACTTTCAGCAGGAGATACTGCGAAAAGGCCTGAATATTACGAAGATAAGTTTTTGGAAACGATAACGGACGGTACAGATACCTATTATTTTGAAGACCAATGGTATAGAGAGGAAGAGTTTGCGAGCGCATATAGTGGAGGATTTAATGAAGCGACTTTGCGAGGACTGGCAGTTGATGGCGTGGTCACATTTTATGGTCGTTACCTTCTGGAGCAGCCTGATCCAAAATATGAGCTCATGGTACATAAGACCTTATCTGATCTGAATGATGAGGCAGCAGAGCTGTATATCAGTAAGGTACAAGAGGTACAGTTTAAGCTGGTGACAATAGACGGATCTGGGAATGGGACAGAGGAACAGAGCTATAATCCAGATAAGAAGGGTAATATATCTTTCAGATTGGCACCAGGAAAATATCGATTGTATGAAACGAGCTCGGCGGGGGGCTATCAATGCTTAATAGGCGAGCAGTACATTGAATTTGAGATCGTGTCAGGCATTGACGGTGGATTAAAGATAAGTTATGGAGAGAAAGGGAAAGATGAGTATTGGGAATTGGATGAAAAAACAAACGCCATATCAGTCACAAATAAACCGGAACAACAGCCCGGTATCCTCCTCCCCGACACCGGCGGCCCCGGCCTCCTGCAGATGAACCGCTTCGGCTGGCTCCTCCTGCTGATCGCACTGATGATGGCAGGGACGGAAGTACGGTACTTTGGCGTACATAGGAACCGAGTCAAGACAGAGGAAACGTGGCATTATGAAGAACTGTAGGCAGAGCCTGCAGGAAGGATGGCTGAACGGAAGGACCACAAATATATGATGTAACCCCTGCGGAAGGCAAAAGCCTCCGCAGGGATACATAGATCAAGCACAAAAGCACAAAAAGACCTATACAAGGAAGTAACAGGTGCAGATAGGGAGAAAGGAGAGGGAGTGTAAAAAGAAAAAAGGGGCAGCATCTGGGGCGATGTTAGGACTAAGTGGACATAGGGGATAAAAAATCCAAATAAAAGAAAGGAAACGAAGAATTATGAAGAAGATCAAGAAGTTATTGAGTATCTTAGTAGCGGCAACTATGACGCTGGCTATGGCGGCACCAACATTTGCTGATGATCCAGCACCTGCGGGATCTGAGGAGAATACGATCACGATCACAAATGCTACAAGCGGGTATACATACAATGCCTATAAGATCTTGGATGCAACGGTACCGGAAGGAGCAACGGATAGTGCGATCGTTTCCTATACAGCGACAGCAGAGTGGGCGGATTTCCTTCGTACTGATGATGCGGCAAAAGATTTTCTTGATGTGGATGAGAAAGGTTACGTCACAGTAAAAAGTACGGATGAAGATATTGTGAAGGCATTTGCACAAGCAGCGAAAGATGTCCTTGATGGTAAAACCGTTGCTGGATCAGTAACGCCCGAAGGGACCGCTACTGATCTGACTGCAACGATCAATGTAAATGGATATGGTTACTATCTGGTGGATTCCGCAGTCGGAACATTATGTGCATTAAATTCCAATACGCCCAATGTTCAGTTCGCAGATAAGAATGAGGCTCCGTCTGTTGATAAGAAGGTATCGGATAACGCAGAACTGACGGATAAAGTTAATGAGCTTAGCGCTACAATTGGCCAGACATTATATTTTGAGGTGACAGTCACTGCTCAGCCAGGCGCTGAAAACTATGTACTTACCGATACGATGACAACAGGTCTGACCTTTAAAGAGGGATCTATAAAGATCAATAACAGCGAGGTCTCAGATGATGCGATCGAGGCTTCGGCGACAGGATTTACGTTGACGATCCCTGTGAGATATTATGAGAATATCACAGAAGCAACAGAAATCGTGGTAACATATGAGGCGACTGTCAACGGAGAGGCGATCACTGTAGATAGCTCAACCAATACAGCAAGCTTAGCATATGGTGACCCATCAAGTGATACGAAGTATACACCTAGCTCCACGACTACGATCACAACACACAGCTTTACTTTAAATAAAGTTGTGAAAAGGGGTAATGAAATAACCAACGAGCCATTAGCGGGTGCAGAATTTAAACTTTATGCAGTCGAAACGGATGGAGATCCTATCTATGTTGTTGCGACTGAAAATGGATACCGAGTATCTGAGAACGCAGATGAAGAAGGTCGTACGGATACCATCGTTGCAGGCAGTGTGACGATTGATGGATTGAAGGCGGGGACATATTACCTTGAGGAGACAAAGGCTCCCGCTGGTTACAATAGGATAGAAGGTCGTACTCAGGTTACAGTTAATGCAGAAAATAGCTATATAGCAAATGTAGGAAACAGCGCGGGCTCACTCCTTCCCTCCACCGGTGGCATCGGTACAACGATCTTCTACGCAGCAGGCATCATCCTGATGGCAGGTGCAGTGTTCTTCGTAGTGCGCAGGAAGAGAGCATGATTTTCGGACAGAGAACCGTGATGAACATCCATCGCTGACAGTCCATCCGGCCATGGCATAGGAGTAGCGATAGCCGGATGGGGTATGAGATGACAGGATAGAAAGGATAAAAAGGCCCGATGAAGCGGATAATAGTGAACATCTTGATTACCCTGATCTTTTTGACGGGTCTTGGCGTCCTCCTGTATCCGGCGGTCAGTGACTATGTGAACAAGAAGAACTCCTCCCGGGCGATCGCATCCTATGATCAGTCCGTGGAGGAGATCGGGGAGGAGGACTACACCCAGTGGATGCTGGATGCAGCCTCCTACAACGAGTATATCGCCAGCTTTGCCAGTCTCGGCGGAGCGACCACGGCGGAGGAGGAGCGGGAGGACAGTCCTTACGAGGGGCTGTTGGATGTGACAGGCCACGGGATCATGGGTTCCATCCGTATCCCCTGCATCAAGGTAGACTGCCCGATCTACCACGGCACCAGCGAGGCGGTCCTCCAGGTTGCCGTCGGCCACTACCAGGGCTCCTCCCTCCCCATCGGCGGCGAGAGCACCCACGCGGTCCTCACCGGCCACCGGGGCCTTCCATCGGCCCGCCTCTTCACAGACTTAGACCGTCTGGAGGAGGGAGATATCTTCTATATCAAGGTCCTTGGCGATATCCTGGAATACCAGATCGACCAGATCCAGACGGTCCTGCCGGCGGAGGTAGATAGTCTGGGTGTGGTACCCGGCGAGGACTATGTGACCCTGGTGACCTGTACCCCTTACGGGATCAACAGTCACCGGATGCTGATCCGGGGGACCAGGATCCCCTATGACGGCGGCTATGAGGAAGAGGTGGCCATGAAGCCCGCACCGTTGGATTCCGATGTACCGGAAGACCAGCAGGGCAATGGGTTCTCCACCAGACAATGGGTGATCTTCGGGGCATTGGCCTTCGGGGCATCCATAGGGGCAGGCCTTTTGATCCCCAGCAAGAAGAGCGGGGAGAAGGGGGCTGACCAGAACGGAGAGACCGATAATGGGTCGAGAGACCGAAAGACGAAAGACCGAAAGAAGAAAAAACAAAAGAAAAAAGACCGGAAAGAGAAGGACAGCAGTGGGCAGGACCGGCTGGGGGACGACAGCAGAGGAGATGCCACGGGAACGGACGGAGAGAACGACCAAGACAAGAAGATCTCTAGTAGCAGCATGACAGAGAAGAAAGAAGGTAGCCATGACAAAAAAGAAAAGTAGAAAGATGGCAGCTTTTCTGGCGGCAGTTTTAGCGGCAGCCCTGTGCCTGTGCCAAGCCGCGTTTGCTGCGGAAAGCGCAGGGATAGAAGAAGATAGGCAGTCCACCTTGTCCATCGACTTAGAGGGACAGGATAAGACGGCCACCATGGCCCTTTACCATGTAGGGGAATGGGATGGCAGCCAGGGAGCATATGTACCGATCGATGCCTTTCAGGGTGCAGGGGTCTCTTTTGCGGACATGATGTCCGAGGAAGGCATGACTGTTGACGAGATGGAAGCGGCCTGTGAGACGCTGATCGCCTATGCGGCGGCCAATGGGATCCAGGCGGTGGATACTCAGACCACAGAGGGCGGGAAGCTGCAGTTCATGCCTGTGGGGACAGGACTCTACCTGGTCGCCCAGGCAGGGGACGCCAGCACCTTCCGGGTAGCTTCCTTCCTGACCACGCTTCCCATGCTGGAGGACGGGATATGGGAATATGCAGTAGAGGCCCATCCGAAAAACGCGGATGTCCCGGTACCTCCTACACAAGCCCCCACCGAGGCGCCTACGCAGCCAGGTGGTAATGGCGGCGGCAGCAGCGGGGGAGGCCGGACCAGGCGTACTTCCGATGCCAGCGGCACTGCGATCGGGGATGGGGATGTACCCTTAGATACGATCGAGGACGATCCCACCCCGTTGGGGCAGATCCTGGATACGATCGAGGACGCGCTGACCCCATTAGCCGGTCTCCTTCCGAAGACCGGGGACCGTTCCATCGCCTATCTGCCCTTGTTCCTGGCATTTCTGGCCAGCGGGGCGGGGATCGTGTTGTTCGCGGCGAAGCGGAAGAGAGAGGCGTGACGGCGGATCGGGGATCCGTGGAGGTATCAACATGGCCCTATCGGATCCATGCAAGATGAAAGATAAAAGACCTGGGACTATCTGGATAGAGGATGATCTCAGGTCTTTTGCTATGGGCGATCGAGAAAGTCCGCCTTCAGCCGATCTTCTCCTTCAACCCCTCATACATCCGTATGGACACCGGCACATCCACCTGCAGCCGCCCGGCCTCCCGGATCAGGCTGCCGCTGAAGGTCTCCAGCTCCGTAGGTCTTTTGGCTTGGACATCCCGCTGGAGGGAGCTGGTGGCGTCCTCCGCCAGCTCCTCATAGAAGCGCCGTATGATCGCGTCCGCGTCCCGTTTCTCGACATGGATGCCCTTTACCTGGGCTACAGCGTAAGCCTCGTAGACCAGCTGCTCAAAGTCGGCGGCCTTTTTTGGATCCTGGCGGATCGGGCCGATGGCGCTGCCGTAAAAAGCGGTGGCGATGTTATAAGCACAATTTAGGATGTATTTTTTCCAGATATCACTTTCGATATCTGCAGACACCTTGTGATCGATCCCTGCCCCGGACAGGATCTTCGAGGTGAGCCGTACGCTTGAGGCGGCCTCCAAGATCTTGCTGCCGATCCGCAGGCTTGCCGCAGGTCCCTGCTGGGTGATGGAATAGTCCGGGCCGGCGAATGCTATGATATAGATCAGGGCATCCAGAACGATCCCCTGGTGCAGATAAGAGCGGGCCTTATCGCTGGTATCCATGCCGTTCATCACCGGGACGATCACCGTATCCGGCCCGATCCCCTGTCCCTGCTCCAGCTGTCCGCAGACCTCCTCTAAGGAGTAGGTCTTCACACAGAGGAAGATCAGATCCTGGGGAGCCAGGTCTGCCGCGCTGTCCACTGTTTTTTCCGGCCGGGAGAGGATGTCTCCGGCCAGATCGCTGCAAAGCCGCAGTCCGTCCTTGCGGATAGAATCTCCCCGCAGGCCCCGGGCTACGACGGTCACATGGGGATATGCCTTTGCCAGTCGGGCAGCCAGATAACCGCCCACCCCGCCGATCCCCACGACCGCGATCCGCAGCTTCTGATCCGGATGGGGTATATTGTCATTTTTTCGTGTATCTGTCATGTCGCTCCTCTATATACGTATTGATCTTTGATCGACTTCTGATCTTGCAGATATAAGTATACCATGGAAATGGACAAAAAGTCTAATTGTATCCGCATTTTGCCAAAAGATCACATCCCTCTGCAATAGAGTCCTCTGGCGTGGATGTGAAAAGTAACTTTGCACAGACCTTATACCACAAAATGGATAAAAGTGATTGTAATATATAAGACCGTGTGATATAATCGTACATGGATCAAAAACTGTTGACAACATATATGAAATGTGTTATCATATTATACCACTCTATAGGATGCGTGAAAAAAAAGAGGGGATAGGTATGACCGAGACAAGCGTTGTGATGGATCGCTTTATGGAAAGATTAGGAAATGGCGGATACGAAAAAGAGAACCAGCCTAACAATGGTCCGGAGATCAGCTCGGGATTTATTGACGAGCGATCGCAGTCATATCCTAAACTCTTAAGATCAGGCATCATAGAAAGGGCATTGGGTAAATAAAGGATGGAGATGCTATGCTGACTACAGAAAGTGAGCAGACTGCTTTTTGCAAAGAGTTTAATATATCGGCTGACAAGTTCAGGAACGCACGGATGACATGGACTGAATTGGAACAGATCGCAAATGATCTTGATCATAAAAGGGATGAACATCAAAACACTGTAAAGCGGTATGCGGAAGGATTACAAGGGTGTTTGGGTGTTCATTCTTTAAGTTATAGGGTAAAAGATACAAAGCATTTGATCGAGAAGATCATCCGTAAAAATCCCGGATATCTGAAAGCAGGGAAGTCTTTATCCTTTAAAAATTATGAGCAGGAGATCACGGATCTGATGGGGATCCGCATCTTACTTTTGTTTAAGGAAGATTGGCTCCAAGTCCATGATCATCTGATGAGGGTATGGGAACATATTGTTAGGACCGCCATTTGCATATGTACGAGAAGGCGACGATACTCGTTTATATGAAGATAGGATCAAGATAAGAAAAGAAAAACCCTATAGGTCGGTCCATTATGTGATCCGGTCAGATACAGGCCTAGCGATAGAGATACAGGTCCGTACTCTATATGAAGAGGCGTGGAGTGAGATCGATCATAAATTGCGTTATCCATATGATCTGACAAACGAAATGCTGGCTGATCATATAAATATCATGAACCGTCTCACTGGAATGGGCGATGAGATGGGGACCTTTATCCACAGCTATATCAAAACTTTTCAAAAAAGCTTATATGCTGGTGTTACAGATGCCAATGAAGTGTATCAGTTTATTTTACGCACGATCGAGAAATGTGATGATATAGAAGTAAAGCAAGCGATCGTGGATAAGATCGAACAGGCGGATGATCATCGAGAGATGAAGAAAATGTCAGAGTTGCTAAAGGATATGGATTATTTTTGATAGGTTTAGAAAATGGAAGGAAGATCTGTGCCCCATATCCCTTTTTGATTTGATTTTTTTCTCTATACAGTGTATAATAAGACCAGTGGGAAACCCGGCATGCTGCATGCCGGGCTGTTGTGTTGTGGGCCCCTTTAAGTTGGGCGGGCCGCGAAAAAGAAGAAAGCGCAGGTTAGGAGCAGCCATGTACGTGATCGCAGGATTAGGAAATCCTACAAAGGAATATGAAAAGACCCGGCACAATGCAGGCTTTGACGCTATCGATGTGCTGGCGGATAAGCTGGGGATCGGCATCACAGAGAGAAAGCACCGGGCGCTCTGCGGAAGAGGGGTGTTCGGCGGGGAAAAGCTCCTTTTGTTAAAGCCCCAGACCTATATGAACGCCAGCGGCGAGAGCATCGGGGAGGCGGCCCGCTTCTATCAGGTCCCGCCGGAACGGATCATCGTCCTGTATGATGACATCAGCCTGGAGGTGGGGCAGCTCCGGATCCGGACCAAGGGGAGTGCCGGTGGGCACAATGGGATAAAGAGCATCATCGCCCATCTGGGGAGCCAGGACTTTCCGCGGGTAAAGATCGGTGTGGGAGCGAAGCCGGATCAGATGGATCTGGTGGCCTATGTGCTGGGACATTTTGGAAAAGCAGACCGGGCGGTGATGGAGGAGGCTTTTCGGGACGCGGCGGACGCGGTGACGATGATGATCGCCGACGGAGCGGATGCGGCTATGAACCGCTACAATGGGAAACGATAGGAGTGCGTGAGCGATAAAGGGGACCTGCCCCGGCAGGACAGAGCAGGATAAGATCGATGAGGCGATAAGAGATAGGACTGATGGGAGATCCTACGGACAGAGGACCGGTGAGAGGAGGAGAGCATGGAAAATCCTTTGGTAGAGCTAAAAGAATATGAGGAGCTGGAGCAGCTGCTGCTGCGAAAGGGAGGCCCCGTACAGGCCGTAGGGACCCTGGATTCCCAGAAGGTCCATCTGATGTATGAGCTGGGGAAGGATCATCCCTGGAAGCTGGTGGTCACCTATGATGAAGCCAGAGCGAAGGAGATCTATGACGACTATCGGAATTTTACCAGTGATGTGTGGTTTTACCCGTCGAAGGATCTGCTCTTCTATGCGGCAGACATCCACGGGAATATGATGACCCGCCAGAGGCTTCTGGTGCTCAAGGCCTTGCTGGAGGGGGCCGGAGGGGTGGTGGTGACCACTTTAGATGGCCTGATGGATCATCTGCTCCCCCTGGAGTATCTTTCTTCCCATGTGCTCTGTGTGGAGAGTGGTCAGCAGCTGGACTTAGAGGGCCTGAAGGAGGATCTGGTGGCCTCCGGCTATGAGCGGGTGATCCAGGTGGACGGCATGGGACAGTTCTCGATCCGGGGCGGGATAGTAGACATATATCCACTGACCGAGGAATTTCCGGTCCGGATCGAGCTGTGGGACGATGAGGTGGATTCGATCCGGAGCTTTGATCTGGAGAGCCAGCGTTCCGTGGAGCAGCTTGCAAAAGTACAGATCTACCCGGCGCAGGAGATCGTGATGGACAAGACGCAGCTGGAGGAAGGGATAAGGGAGCTGTTAAAAGAAGCCGGGGAAAGTGAGAAGATCTTTCGAAAGAACGGGAAGATCGAGGAGGGTCACCGGATCGTCACGGTAGTCCGGGATTTTGTGGATGGGCTGGAGGAGGGCTGGAAGATCGGGAACATAGATGCCTATGTCCGCTACTTCTGTCAGGACACGGTATCTTTTATCCAGTATTTCTCCAGGGAGGAGACCCTGATCTTTTTAGATGAACCCACCCGTCTCCAGGAGAAGGGCAGCGCGGTGGAGACGGAATTTCGGGAGAGTATGAGCCAGCGTCTGGAAAAGGGCTACCTCCTGGGCGGCCAGACCCAGCTTTTGTTCTCCGTAAAAGAGATCCTGGCCCGGCTCCAGACAGACCGGACGGTATACCTTACCAGCCTGGAGCAGCGGCTGCCCGGTCTGACGGTCAATGGACAGTATTCTTTTGTGGTAAAAAATGTAAATTCTTACCAGAGCAGCTTTGAGCTCCTGATCAAGGACCTGACCCGGTGGAAGAAAGACGGCTATCGGGTGGTGCTGCTCACCGCCTCTCGGACCAGGGCCAGCCGTCTGGCCAGCGATCTGCGGGAGTATGGCCTCAGCGCTTACTGTCCGGACGGCGCGGTCTTTTCCGGAAGCCAGCCTGCAGGCGAGGGATCGGATCCGGCAGCAGAGCAAAGAGACGGGCAGACAGCAGGGGGACAGGGCAGAGCGCTGTCAGCAGAAGGGCAGGAAAGAGCACAGACAGCAGGAGCGCAGACAGAGGACAAGGCGGCTGTGAGCGAGACGGCCGTGCGCCCGGGGGAGATCATGGTGACCTATGGGAACCTGCACCGTGGCTTTGAGTATCCCCTGCTGCGGTTTGTGGTGATCACCGAGAGCGACATGTTCGGCGCGGAAAAAAAGCGGCGCAGGAAGAAAAAGCCGGCACATGCCGGCAAGAAGATCCTGGACCGTTCGGAGCTGTCCGTGGGAGACTATGTGGTCCATGAGGACCATGGCCTGGGCATCTATCAGGGGATCGAGAAGATCGAGCGGGACCGGGTGATCAAGGACTACATCAAGGTGGAGTATGCAGACGGCGGAAATCTATACGTACCGGCCACTCGTCTGGACCGTATCCAGAAATATGCCGGTTCCGAGGGAAAGCGGCCGAAGCTGAACAAGCTGGGCGGGACCGAGTGGAAGAAGACAAAGAGCAAGGTCAAGGGAGCGGTGGAGCAGATCGCAAGGGACCTTGTAAAGCTCTATGCGGCCCGCCAGTCTGCCAAGGGCTTTTGCTACAGCCCGGACACGGTCTGGCAGAGGGAGTTCGAGGAGATGTTCCCCTATGAAGAGACCGAGGATCAGCTGGAGGCGATCGAGGCCACCAAGGAGGACATGGAGAGCGGGAAGATCATGGACCGGCTGATCTGCGGGGACGTAGGCTACGGCAAGACGGAGATCGCCCTGCGCGCCGCCTTCAAGGTGGTCCAGGAGAGCAAGCAGGTGGTGTATCTGGTCCCCACCACGATCCTGGCCCAGCAGCATTATAACACCTTCGTCCAGCGGATGAAGGATTTCCCGGTGCGGGTGGATATGCTGAGCCGCTTCCGTACCCCGGCCCAGCAGAAAAAGACCATGGAGGATCTGAAGAAAGGGCTGGTGGATGTGGTGATCGGCACCCACCGGGTCCTTTCCAAGGATGTGCAGTTCAAAGACCTGGGCCTTCTGATCGTGGATGAGGAGCAGCGCTTCGGCGTGACCCATAAGGAGAAGATCAAAAAGCTGAAGGAAAATGTGGATGTGCTGACCTTGACGGCCACCCCGATCCCCCGCACGCTCCACATGAGCCTGGTAGGGATCCGGGATATGAGTGTTTTAGAGGAGCCGCCGGTGGACCGGATGCCGATCCAGACCTATGTGATGGAGTATGATGAGGAGATGATCCGGGAGGCCATCCACCGGGAGCTGGCCAGGGACGGACAGGTCTACTATGTGTACAACCGGGTCCATGACATCGAGGAGCTCACCGGCCGCATCCAGGCCCTGGTGCCGGAGGCTAATGTGACCTTTGCTCACGGACAGATGAGCGAGCGGGAGCTGGAGCGGATCATGAGCGATTTCATCAACGGCGATATCGATGTGCTGGTCTCCACCACCATCATCGAGACCGGATTGGATATACCCAATGCCAATACCATGATCGTCCAGGACGCGGATTGGATGGGTTTATCCCAGCTCTACCAGCTCCGGGGCCGGGTAGGCCGTTCCAGCCGTACTTCCTACGCCTTCCTCATGTATAAGCGGGATAAGGTCTTAAAGGAGGAGGCCGAAAAACGCCTCCAGGCGATCCGGGAGTTCACGGAGCTGGGCTCCGGGATCAAGATCGCCATGCGTGATCTGGAGATCCGTGGAGCCGGGAATGTATTGGGGGCTGAGCAGCACGGCCACATGGACGCGGTAGGCTACGATCTGTACTGCAAGCTCCTCAACCAGGCGGTCCTCCTCCTAAAAGGCCAGGACCAGCCAAAAGCCGAGCAGCCAGAGTTTGATATCGAGACTGTGGTGGAATGTGACGTGGATGCCTATATCCCCGCCTACTACATCAAGAACGAATGCCAGAAGCTGGATATCTATAAGCGGATCGCCGCCTTAGAGGGGGAAGAGGAAGAGATGGATATGCGGGATGAGCTGATCGACCGCTTCGGCGACATC